>NZ_QRKI01000004.1:0-226501 GCF_003471885.1 Bacteroides sp. AM16-24 | reverse complement strand
GAGCCTATCCGCATCGTCGAGATACTGGAAAGCGAGGGCAACCAGCAACGTGAAAGCGAGAAGTTCAACCGTGTGGACATCAAGGCGCGCAATAGCAAGGATGAAATCATCATCGTTGAGGTGCAGAACACGCGCGAGATATACTATCTGGAGCGCATCCTCTTCGGCGTTGCCAAGGCCATCACGGAGCATATCGAGCTGGGAGAGCTTTACTCGGAAGTGAAGAAAGTGTACTCCATCAGCATTCTCTATTTCGACATTGGCAAGGGGAACGATTACCTGTATCACGGTCAGAACTCCTTTGTGGGCGTGCATACGGGCGATTTTCTGGAGGTCACCACCAAGGAGAAGGATGCCATCGTGCGCAAGTTGCCTGCCGAAATCTTCCCCGAATACTTCCTGATTCGTGTGAATGAGTTCAACAAGGTGGCCGTCACCCCGCTTGAGGAGTGGATAGAGTATCTGAAAACCGGAATCATCCGCCCCGATACGAAAGCTCCCGGACTGGAAGAGGCACGCCGCAAACTGATTTATTACAATATGGACAGGGCCGAACAACTGGCGTATGACGAACATATCAATGCCGTGATGATTCAGAATGATGTGCTGAGTACGGCGGCGGAGGAAGGAAGAGAGGAAGGAAGAGAGGAAGGAAGACAAGAAGGCATGCAGAAAGGCAGACAGGAAGAGAAAATAGAGAATGCCCGAACAATGAAATCCTTGAATATCTCCTCTGAGGTTATCCATCAAGTAACGGGTTTGGCCATCAAAGACATAGAAGAATTATAAATAGCACAAGATACTATTCATTTTCGTCTCGCCCGATTTCCGTTTTATGAGAAGCAGGCGGGACGTTCTGTTTTCCGGCGTAGAGACAGAGACATGAACCTAGAATATTGGGGGGTAAATAGATAAGTAATAATTTTAATCAATAACAAGTATTCCATTAATAACTGTAATCAGCGTTTTTAAAGAATAATAGCTACATTTTTTAAGAATGTTCTCCGCGTTTATTAACAGCGCAAAAAACGGTAATTAAACCTGATTTGGATATATTTCAACAAAAAAGGCAGTAATCCTTGTGAGGAAATACTGCCTTTACTTCTTTTATACTCGTTGCTATTTAGGTATATATTTGATATCTGTTTTTTTGAAAATATTGTCAGATTTATTACTTTTATGATGCTTTGCTGTAAGGATATTGCGGTATTCTTTGGAATAGAACGTTCTGGAAAATACATTCCGGTAAGTTCCGAGAAAAGAGAAAGTAAGTTTTTCCATTTGCTAAAGTTTTAGGTGTATATTAGAGTTCTGTTTTTAAACTTCTACAAAGATATTACATCAGAAAGGTGAAGTCAAGTGTTTCAGCCTTCATTTTAAATCGTTTTTCTATTTATGATGCTAATCTTTTGATTAATAGTATTTTTCAATTCCGCCAAATCCTGCTATTGTTTTATTGTCTTTTGTTTTGCTGATGAAGTTGTTTAACCGCTTCTCAAATTCTTCAGGACGTTTTCTCGCAGCCTCGATGTACGCTATTCGGATTCGCTTATATGCTTCGGAAAATGGTTGATAGTTTTTCCATACCGTTTCATTTTCTTTCAACTTATCAATTATATCATTGGGAAAAATGAAAGGCTCAGATAAAATACTTCGCGTTTTCTCTTCAAATTTTGGGTGTATCATTTTATTTTCCAATAGCCATTTAAGTCTTTCTTTGTTGGCTTGCGAGTAAGTGCTTTTAGGGTTTCTGGGTGTGAAACGCTGAATTTTATGATCTTTGTCAAGTGGTTTTGTTGTACTGTCAATCCAATCGAAGCAAAGGGCTTCTTCAACGGCATCATTGTATAAAATGCTTTTTTTGCCGGACGACTTATAGGGAAATACAAACCATATTTCACAGGAGGTTTCAAAGTTGTCCATTAACCACCTTCTCCAATCTTCTCGATTCTCAAAATACTTTATTTTATCTTCTGTAGTCATAGCAAGTTATTCAAACTAATCATTTTACTGCTTTACTTTCGTGGTAATGAAGCATTTCGCAATTTACTTTTGCCTCAATAATTTCTGTATGTAGCGCAGCTACCATTTTATACGATGCTAAAAACATGCAGGTTCCGATAGCTTAACGGCTTATTGCAACTGCCAAAAATACTAAATCTTGGAGAAACAGCCTCAATTATCTTTTAAAACCTTTGCTATGATTTATGGGGCTTATCTTCTATATAAGAAACCACGTGAGTTTGATATGCTCTTTAGTATAGTTCTCCTTGTATTTTTTTATTCAGTCCTGTTAAAGTGGACTGGCGCTACTTATATTTGCAATGTGATATTAATCAATGTTGTTTTATTTAAAATCTTTGAATTATGAAAGATGACGAAAAAAAAGCGATTGAAGAATTATTGAATTCTGAGTTGGAACAAATTGAAGGTGGTGCTTGTCAGTGTGATACAGGTGCAGGTCAGATTGTCTTTACCGTTCCTGATAAAACAAAGGATGACGGTATTAGGCAAGCCTAAAAGAGTACATTGATTCTATCAAAAATCTGTGTTGTTATATTTTTGCAGATTTCTGATGTCATGGTGATTAACGAGGCTATACAAAGGTAGTTAATTATTTTTGGATAGCTTCGTTTAAATAGAACGGCTTTTTAAAAGTATATAATAAGTAATATATATGCATGTATACTTCAATCCTCAATATTTTATCAGAAATGAAAGAGGGTGCTCTTATATTATAGCAAAGGCGATTCCTGTAAGTGAAAAACTAAAAGGTAGTGTGGGGAGTATTAGTGTTCTGCCACCTATTATTGGATATATCTTATCGCACATTGAAAATTGCGAGTTGGAAATAGCAGAGAAGGAAATCTCAAATGTAACCCAGCTTCGGGTTGAAACTATCGACAGATTCATCAAGAAATTGGTTGATAATGCACAAATGGTGGGATGGAAATATAGAGGAGTAAACATTTTATTCCCACCTTTTTTGCTGCTAAGTTCAAAAGAGAGATCTACCGGAACTATGTATACAACAAAAGATTTCCTTTGGATGGAACCTTTTATTCCTAAGCGTCCTTCAATACCCCTGAACATTAATTTTATGATAACTACTAAATGTTGTACTAATTGCATCTATTGCTATGCAGATAGAGATCGAGAGGATGATTTGTCTTCCCAAGATGTTCTGAAAGTGTTGGATGAAGCACATGAATTAGGAATCATAAACTTAACATTGTCAGGGGGAGATATATTTGCTTTTCTTGATTGGAAAGAGGTAGTACGGAAAGTGTGTCAATATGGTTTTTCATCTATCTTGAGTACAAAAGTTCCACTAGGTAAAGATGATATTTTTTTCCTTAAGAAAGTTGGATTGAGAAATTTGCAAGTGTCCTTGGATGCAGTGTCGCCGAGTATACTTATGACAACGTTGCGGGTGAAAAATGATTATGCAGGTAAAATGAAACAGATGCTTCAATACTGCGATGAGATTGGGCTGAAAGTAAATGTTAGAACAGTTCTTACTAAGTATAATGCAAATGAAGTAGAAATAGGAAAGCTATTTTCATTCCTTAATGGATTATCAAATGTTAATTCTTGGGTGTTAACCCCAGCCTTTTATTCCGCATTTAAAGATAATTACCAACAATATCGTGCAAGTGATCTGGAATTGATTAAAATTTATAACCAGACTAAAGCATTAAACACTGTAGCCCATTTTACAATATTGCATAATAAAATGAGTGAACGGAAATATACGCTTCAACCATATTCTACGGTTGAGAGTTTTGTGCAGAACAACCAAATATGCAATGCCAATAGTTATTCGATGGCTATATTGTCTAATGGAGATGTGACCGCTTGTGAAATGCTGTATGATAATCCTAACTTTATATTTGGTAATGTTCGTAATCAATCTTTATACGATCTTTGGAACTCAACTGTTGCTTTAAAAATGTATTCATATAAGCAGAGCATGATTGAGCAGAAAGAAAACAATCAATGTTCTAGTTGCCGTGTATATTCGGATTGCAAACTAAATGTTGGAAAACGTATCTGTTATGTAGATATTACTAAAGTTTACGGCAAAGATAAATATGAATATCCTGATCCCAGATGTCCTGAAGCTTTGGTTATAAAGGAAAATTTGATTTTATGATGCTGTCTCAATATTGAATGAATTAAAATAGTATTATTATGAAGCATATTTTCTCTTTCGCGTTCTTATTCCTGACCTTTGTTTATCAAGCATCCGGGCAAACGGTTAGTGGTATCCTGATGGATGAAACGGAACAGCCAGTTGCTTATGCCAATGTGGTGGTGATGTCATTACCCGATTCTGCCTTTGTTTCAGGGACAATCAGTGATGACAAAGGTTCTTTTACTCTTGCGGTAGACGGTAAGGATAAAATTATCCGCATATCTTCCATCGGATATATGACTGTCTATCAGCGTTGTCATGCTGCTGATTTAGGTGTTATACGGCTTGCGTCGGACACGCAGATGCTGAATGAGGTGGTGATTAAGGGAAGTCTGCCTAAAACAAGGCTGAAAGGGGATGCCTTGGTTACTAATATTCAGAACTCGGTATTAAGCGTTGCTGGTTCGGCTAATGATGTATTGGCGAAAATACCCGGTATACAGGGAAAAGACGGTAGCTTTACCGTGTTCGGCAAAGGAACTCCTGTTTTTTATATCAATGGGAGACTGGTACGGGATAATTCGGAACTGGAACGTTTACATTCTTCTGATATAAAGAGTGTGGAAGTAGTAACAAATCCCGGAGCGCAATATGATGCCACTGTAAAGGCGGTTGTTCTTATTCGTACTTTGAAACCTGTGGGTGAAGGGCTGGGCTTCAATGTCAAAACAGCTAATATGTATGGAGAGAATTATTTTACTCTCAACCAGTTCGATTTCAATTATCGTCATAAAGGATTGGATATCATAGGCTCTCTTTTCTACAGTGGTGGAAAAGACGGTACGAACATCAGTTTGGATCAGCAAACATGGGTAGATACGCTGTGGGCGCAGAGGTCGGATGCGTATACTTTAGCCAGGAGAGAGAATTATAAAGCTCGTTTGGGTGCCAACTATATGTTTAATGAAAAACATTCAGTCGGCATCCTTTATGATTTTGTTTATTATAGCACTGAGGAGCCCAATTATACTATGCGCTCTGAGATAAGTGCGGACGGTAAACCTTATGATAGTTGGAAAAGTAAGAATGTGCTTTCCAATGAATATCCTGTTCATCTTGTCAATGCCTATTATGTGGGGGCTATAGGTAAGTGGTCGGTCAATTTTAATACTGATATGCGTTGGAGCTATGAAGAAGATAAGCAGACGACAACCGAAGATAGTGAAAATTATCAGGATAGAACCGTGAAGACGAACCGCCGCTATGATAACGGATTGTTTGCTTCTAAATTGGTATTAAGTTATCCGCTTTGGAAAGGAAATTTGTCCTTCGGAGGCGAATACACGCATACTTATCAGAAGAATAAGTTTGCAAATGAACAGGGAATACTTCAGGATACGGATAATAAGGTTCAGGAATATAGTATTTCTGCCTTTGCAGAGTATAGACTGAAATTGGGAAAGTTAGATGTCGGAGCCGGAATACGTTATGAACATAATACCTCCGATTACTATGAAAGCGGTAAACTGGTGAATGAACAAAGTAAAGTATACGATAATGTTTTTCCGACTGTTTCATTGGCTTATCCGTTTGGACCGGTATCTGCCAATTTAAGCTATACGATGAAGACTCGGAGACCTTCTTATTCGCAATTGGACGGTAATATGAATTACATCAATCGTTATACCTACATGAGTGGTAATCCTTTGCTGAAACCTACTACTTACTCTGATCTTACCTGGGTGTCATCTTATAAGTTTTTTCAGTTGATTATCAGCTATCAGAGATCTGAAAATGCCATTGTCCACGTAACGAATCAGTTGAAAACACAGCCGAACATATCGCATACCACTTATCAGAATTTCAATAAGATAGATAAGGTTACTTTCCTGTTGGCAGCTTCTCCTACAATAGGATGTTGGAATCTTAATTATAGTGCGGGTATCATTAAGCAGTGGTTTGAGTTGGAGCATTTGGGAGCTATAAAGAAGATGCATCGACCGATGCCTTATTTATCGATGTTCAATACTTTCACGTTACCGAAAGGATTCCAGATTACATTGGATGGTGTATTCATGGGCAAAGGGCATGTGGAAAATCTTCTAATAGGTGAAAACAAATACATTGATGTCGGTATTGGCAAAACTTTCTTTAAGGATAAGGCTCTGTTGGTTAAACTAGATTGTTCTGACGTGTTTGACTGGAGGCGTAATAATACGACATTGTATGGAGAACGTAATATTCTGCGCGAAAAAGATAGTTGGACAGATTTGCAGAATGTGCGGTTGACACTTCGTTACAGATTTAATTCTTCAAAAAGTAAATATAAAGGTACAGGTGCCGGTATGGATGAGAAGGCAAGATTATGAAGACAGTGTATATAGTATTGATTAAATAACTTGATTTAGTTAATTGCAATCACCCCAAATAGCAATAGCCTCCGGATTTTTCACGTGAGGCTATTGCTTTTATAGTAAAAAGGAATGAAATGATCGAAAGCAGATACCGATTTATCTACATTTATTCGAGAATATTATGATTCACGTGAAAAGAAATCAGTAAAATATTGTTAAAATAGAATGTATTGAATAGCTTTGTAAAATTATCCTCCCGAATTGTAAAACCAAACATATTGTAAGAATGAAAACACACATCATTTATCTACTTTTTACTTTCTGTATCTTATCAGGCATTTATGCACAAAATGTGAGTATATCCGGTAGAGTTACTGACGGGAAGGGTGAACTTTTAGCATTTTTGTTGGGTGAAGTAGTTATCAAAGAGACTCGTCAGCATTTTAAGATGGAAAATGGTGGCATACACATATTAAGAAAGTTACTGTGATTACTAACCCCGGACCGGAGTATGATGCTTCTGTTAGCGCAGTGGTTCTGATTGAAGCCATACGTCCACCCGGAGAAGGGATAGGCGGTGAGGTTTTCGGAAGAATGGATGTCAGGAGCAAAGTTTCTGCCGATGGAGCGGTGTATCTGAATTACCGTAAGAATAAATTGGACCTGTTTTAGTTTCTGACTGGAACTCTATATTGATAATGAGATTTATGGCCATTGAAATACTGATTCAACGACTTAACTCCTTTAACTCCTAAAAAACAATATTTGCGAAACTAAAGTAATGTAGTGTCGCATTTGTATTGCAATGTTGCTGTATATGCTTTGCGTAACTGCTGCATATTGCTTGCATAACTGCTGTATATGCTTTGCAGTGATACTGAATATGCTCTGCAGCGATACTGTATGTGCTCTGCAGTGATACTGTATACGCTTTGCAGTGATACTGTATGCGCTTTGCAGTGATACTGTATGTACTCTGCAGTGATACTGTTTCCGCTTTGCAGTGGTTCGGTGTTATGGATGTAGGGAAACGGAACAGTGGTACATTGATTATCGACCCTAATTCCTTTAATAAAAATATAGTGGGGGATGTGGGTGTTTGCTTCGATAAAGCCCCATTTGCAAGCCCTTTTATGCACATCTTAAGAGAATTTTTTCATATCTGTAAAATGGATTATTTTTTATGATTTACAATGGTTTACGTTGGAAAATAGCCTAAAACTTAGTGCTGACAAACTGTTTGTCGTCACTTACAATCACTTTGTCGTCACTGCCGTCAAACCCCTACTGCCAAAGGGTTTGACGGCTATCAGTGCTGGAGTGCTGACAACTTATAGAAAAACTTTATTTAATCGGATATTCAATTGTGATATGACTTTCTATTATCTGCGTTATCAAACGGATTTTCATCGTGCTCCCGATGAAATGGTAGACAAGAATATCCGTACCGACTATAGTAAACTGAAAATGCTGGCACGCATTGACCATGATACCACGTATGAAGGTAGTCGTATGAGCACTATCGAAGAGATTGCTGCAACAGGTGAAATTATGGTGGACTTGTATACTTCTTTTCCTGCCGAACGGGTGGCGGATATAGACAATTTCCGCAGTCTGTTGTATTATTATGGGTTGCTCACCATGTGTGGCACGCGGGGCGACCGCTTGAAGATGTGTATTCCCAATAACTGTGTACGTGAGCAATATTTCGGTTTCCTGCGCGATTATTATCAGCAGATTCATCAGCTAAATCTTTCTCATCTGAAAGATTTGATAGATGACCTAACCTATGACGGTCAGTGGAAACCTTTCTTTGAAACGATGGCTAAGGCCTATCGTGAAAGTTCCTCTATACGCGACTCCATAGAAGGCGAACGCCATCTGCAAGGCTATTTGAAAGCATATCTTGCCCTTGCCTCCTATTATCTGGTGAAGCCTGAACTGGAAATGAACTATGGTTATTGTGACTTCTTCCTGTTGCCTGACAAGCAACGTTATCCGGATGTGAGGCATAGCTATATCCTGGAACTGAAATATGCTGCCCGTACGGCAACCGACTCTGAACTGGAGGCGCAAGCCGGAGAGGGGCGTCGGCAATTGCTGCAATACAGTGAGGACAAGATGGTGCGCGGCCTTGCCGAGGGGACAACACTGCACCGATTGTTACTGCAATTCCGTGGCTGGGATATGGTGAGATGTGAGGCAGTCTGAAGCTTTATACCATATCATCTCCCGTCTTCACCACAGCCACCTTCAGTGTCTTATGGAACGGGATGAAAGCGGAAACTATTGCGATGGTCAACGCTGTGATTAACAAATACCCGATAATGGTTTTTATTCCCAACAATAAACTTTGTTGTTGCAGGATGGCGTAGAGGCTGTTGGTGGCTATCTGGCTGGCTTCGTTATATCCATGTCCCTGTGCCAGTGCATTGTTCAGTGCCTGGCTGTAGCGTGTGGAAGTCACAGGATTAGTCAGTACCATGTTCTCCGAGAGGGTATTTATTCCCTTCATCTGCAAATGATAAAGTGCATTGCTGAAGAATGAGGCGGATATGGCAGGAGCCAGTACCGAGCGGAAAGAAATCAGGAAAAAAGCATTCGATAGCATCAGTTTGGGGTCTAAATCCTCTACTACATATACACCAAAAGCGATGAAGAGGCTCATCATAGCCAGCCCGCGCAGGAATACCGGAAGGTAAAGCATCTCATAAGTAGAGTAGGGGGTGACGCCAAAATAGAGTATCGCCAAATAAATGACGTAGCAGAACATTCCTCCTGAAATGAGGAAGCGGAACCGCCACCGTTGCCAACGGAACCACCAGAAACAGATGATGGCTCCCATTATGAAACCGGGTATGAGCAGCAGGCTCAGCGAGTTGGCGTGTACGCTATCTACTTTAATAATACTGTTCAGATAGTTGGTGATAAGTGAACTGCTGGCACTGAAAAACATTACCAATACCATGAAAGTATATCCGATGATGGACTTATGATGATGGAGAGGCTTTAGGCTGACGTAAGGCTTTTCTTGTGTGCGCTGCCGCTGTACAAAGAGATAAATAAGCAGCGGAATGGTGAGAACGTACACTTTAATCTTTATAGAATCAAACCAATCCAGCGTTTTCCCGTAAGTAAATACATATATGCTGAATAGTAGTGCTGCTGCTATGATGAACATGCTTCGTCCGTCTATATCTTTATATGGAATACGCATAGGGCGCTTGGCATACCGGAAGAATAATAAGATGAAAATAATGGCAATGAGCATCAGTAGAATGGTGAAGTAGTACATATATTGCCATTGATAATAGTAGGCCAGTTGCGCCGTCAGCGCCATTGAAATCTGTCCGCCGGAGAAAACGATGGGGTAGAAGTAGGCGTAGAATTCGCTACGTACATTCTTCGGGCTGAAGAACGGGCGAATCTGAATGATGAATTCCAGCATGATGAAAGCTTTCAGAAAACCGATGAAAAAGCTGCAAATAATCGTAATATCCATGTTGCCGACCTGGGCGCAGACGAAGCTGAGAATGATTTGCAGTAATAAATCGGTCAGTAGCAAGGTCTTTGGGGTGGCTATAGCACGAATCTTAGGAATGATGGGATAAGCTACCGCCATACCTGCCGCTGCCGCATAATACCCCATTGTGATGTCTTCGCTGAGTATCCCGAGGGTACTGCTGACTTCCAGCATGCTTCCCGTATAGGTTCCGTTGAGCATAATGATAGGGAACATCACCACGAACATAGTGACAATACCCAGCCATTGCGGTACCCAGGGGCGGAGTGGAAGGTTCAGTTTTACCATCAGTGGATTTTTTTATTTTCTCAGTGCTTCGGTTTCTACCATCATGCCTGCGCGGAGGCTTTTCATCTCTTCGGGAGTGGTATCGTCCAGCTCGATGCGAACGGGAATGCGTTGCTGCACTTTCACGAAGTTGCCGGCTGAGTTATCAGTCGGAACCAGGGCGTACTTGGAACCGGTTGCTTCGGATATGGCGGTAACTGTGCCGTGAAAGATATGCCCGCGGAAAGCATCGACCTTGATGCGTACTTTCTGCCCGATGTAGATGTGAGAAATCTGCGTTTCTTTGTAGTTGGCGGTGATCCATTTGTCGTTGCCCCGTATAAGATAGGAGATGGTTTGCCCGGCTTGTACGAATTGTCCCGGTTCGAGGGTACGGCGCCCCATATATCCGTCGTAAGGAGCGGTGACTATCGTATAAGAGAGATTCAATTTTGCCATATCCAGATCTGCTTCTTTGCGGAGGATATTCGCCTCGATGCCAGTGGATTTCTTACTTGTTTCGGAGTATTGGGATTTTGCCGCTTCCTTTTGTTGCAGCAGGGCCTGATAGCGTGCTTTCGTTGCTTCGTAGGCGGTTTTTACCTGTTCATACTGTTGCTGGCTGACGGATTCTTCGGCAAGCAGGTTGGCATAGCGGCGATAGTCCTGTTCCTGCTGCCAGAGCTTGGCCTTGGTTTCTGCAATGTTGGCTTCCTGAATGGCTACATTTACTTGTGAGGTCTGAATGCCGGAGCTTAATACGTCTTTTGCACCTTTCGCATCCATCAGGGCAGCTTCCGCATCCTTTACTTTGATGAGATATTCCCGGTTGTCAAGAATGAGAAGGGTGTCTCCGGCATGTACAGGTTGGTGCTCCGTGAAGCGGACTTCCTTGATATAACCCGAAGCGCGGATATTGAGCGGAGCTATATACTGGTCTACTACGGCATCATTGGTGATTTCGTAATGAACGTATTTCCAGAAGTAATTGATCGTCCATGAAATTCCCGCTAGTGCAAGGAGGATACATACCGTATTGAGGGTGATATTCCTTATTCTTAATCTCTTCAGTTGCTTATGTTTCTTTTGTAATTCGGACATAGACTACAATTGTAAATTAATAATTAAAAAATGAAGCATTAAAGCATGCCACAGGTTCGCTGTAATTCATAGTAAGTGTAAATGGCCTGCGTACGGGCAACGGTCAGTTGCAGTTCAGCATCCAGCCGCACGCTGCTTGCATCCAGCAGGTCGGTGAGGATGGAAAGCTGGTTCAGGTAGCGGTTTTGCACAATCCGGTAGTTTTCTTCTGCCTGGCTGACAGAGAGCTTCAGGGCTTCTATTCGGTTCAGAGCCTCTTTATGGCGGGTGTAGGCAGTCCGGATCTGAATACGGACGTTCTGCATCAGGAGTTCTTCGGCATACTTTTGAAGTTGTACCGTCTGCCGGGCTTCGTGCATCTTGTGCTTATTTTGATAAAGAGACGACAGGTTGTATGAGAGGCTGAGACCGATGTTCCAGTTGTTGTTGTACATGTCAGCCAGCGTAGTGCTGAGTGGGCGTGCAAGGGTGTTGCCCGCATGCAGTGACAGGCTGGGAAGGTAGTTTGCTTTAGTCAGCCGGATATCGTTTTTTGCCAGCAAGGTTTGTTGGCGGACAATCTGCATGCCCGGATAGTTGTTGTAGGCTAATTGTACATATGTATCATAATCAGACACACTGACGGCGGTATACAGTAAAGTGGTGTCCGGTGTTATCAGCTGTGATTCGTCCAGTCCCAACAGAATATCGAGTTGCTGAGAAGCTATGGCGATGCTGTTGTCAGCTTCCTGATAGGCCAGACGGTCGTTGGTCAGTTGCAACTCACTGCGGATTTCATCATTGCGGGTGACTATGCCTTCTTTTTTCATCCGGCGGATATCTTTCAGTCGGTGTTCGGACTCTTCGATATTGCGTGCCAGCACTTCCCGCTGTTTGTAGTAACTGAAAAGCGTCATGTACTGTTGCAGTAGTACCAGCTTGATTTCGGCTTCGTTGTCGGCACTGGTCAGGGCGGCTATTTGCTTTTTAAGTTCGGCCTGATGTATTTTTGCTTGTATCCTTCCTCCCTGGTAGAGGGGCTGCGTCAGGTTGATGTTATAGTTTTGTGACCAGTCCGGCGTTTCGGGGCGCACAGGATGTGAAAGTCCCCGCTGAAAGATGACAGGCTGGCCTATGATTCCGGCACTGGCACCTACTTGGATATCAGGCAATCGGTCTGTGTATGCAGACTTCTTTTGATCATTATAGATAACCTCTTGTAGTTTGCTCTTTTTAAGTTGAAGACTGTTTTCTGTGCCCAGACGGAAAAGTTCGTCTACGGATAATAGATGAGCATTCTCCTGAGCGGTTAGCCACAACGGAGCTACAGCAAGTATGTGAATGAGTAAGAGGCGAAGAAAATTAGAACTGATTGAATATCTCATAGAGTGTCTCTAGTTGATTGGAACATGCGTTTAGGTTCTCTATTCCCATCAGTTGGCCCGTCTGGGTATAAAAATCCTTGATGAGCGGGCGTACACGGTCGGATATCTCTTCTCCTGCGGGAGTGAGGTATACAAGTCGGTTACGGCGGTCGTTAGGGTCTTCCTGGCGCATGATCCAGCCTTTCTTTTCGAGGTTTGCCATCAGATTAGTCATGCAAGCTTTGTCTTTGGCTGTCTTTTCGGCTAATGCCTGCTGGCTGATTCCTTGTTCCTGCCACAGGGAACTCAATACTTGTAACATTTCAAAGGTGATATCTATGTTATTGCGTTTCAAAACGCGTTGCAGAGCTTGGCGGAATGCCATGCGGGTTCTTAGCATTTGCTGGATAAGCCCGCGGGATGAATTGTAATTCTCCATTGCTACGTTGCTTTTTATTTTTCGGGCGCAAAGGTAGAGCTTTTTATTGGAATTAGTCAAATGTTTGACTAATATTTATAGGAGGAGATTTGAAGAGCCTATATACCAAGCAACATTTTTTTGATACAATCTTTTACGGTGTAATGAGTATGAGTGAGGTTTTATACAGAGGTAATGAACTCGTTCAAACTGACATCTGTAGGCAATCCGATTTTTCTTTTAATCCGTTGTTTTGCCTTAACCACACCGGCAGTGCTTATACAAATAGTTCTTGCTACTTCCGCACTGCTGTATCCTAAATAGATGAGGATACAAATTATTCTTTCTCGCAAAGGCAGAACCATGAGTATCCTTTCTAAATATTCTCCATTGCGTCCGGAAAGCCAGAACAGTATTTCTATGATATCAATCCAGCTTTCTTCCGGTCTCACAAAGCGAATTTGGTGTAAGGATACAAAAAAAACGCAGAGCATGCATATATCTCTGCGTTTTTTTGTTTTCTGGTAAAATACTGTTTACAGTTCAATCACCAATGATTCTCTTGGTCCCATTGTCAGCGATTCACCGAATGCAACTGTCTTTCCACTAAGAATATCTTTTCCTTGTTTGGAATCTTTCAGTATTTCTTTGTAGAATTTCAAAGGAACAGTAGTCTCGGCATCTGTACCATTCAGCATTACGAATACGGTTTTACCTTCGTGCTGGCGGGCATACGCATAAACACCGTTCTGTACCATGAATTGCACCATGCTACCTTTGGCAATAACATCGTTCCCTTTACGCCAGTTCAATAAGGTCTTGTAGAAGTTATAACACTCGTTCTGTATCTTGCTGCGTCCTGCGGCTGTTAATGCGGTTTCTGTATCGCCAGTCCATCCACCGGGGAAGTCCTTACGAACGTATCCGTCACTCTTGCTCTTTACACCGTTCATCATGATTTCCGTACCATAGTAGAGTTGCGGAATACGGCGGGTGGTAAGTAGCAAGGTAGAAGCTTGTTTCAGCATTGGCAGATTGTCGCCTTCACCCAGGAAGCGGTCGGTATCATGGTTTTCGATAAATGCCAGTACGGAAGCCGGGTTGGGGTAGAGGAAGTCGTATACGAAGCTATTGTACACGCGATCCAGACCTTTGAACCATGTTTCGGTCTGCTCGTTCTTGGCAGTGTTGATTTTATCGAAGAAGCTGAAGTCCATAACGGTTTTCAGGTTACTGTTCTTCGGGGCAGAGAGTTTGGAATCCATTTGCCACCAGGCTGTATAAGCCGGTTCGGTAACCCAGGTTTCGCCTACGGTGTTGTAGTTGGGGTATTCTTCGTTCAGCTCTTTCATCCAGTTGCTCATGGCATCATAGTCGGCATACGGATAAGTGTCCATGCGGATACCGTCGATATTGGCGTACTCAATCCACCAGAAGCTGTTCTGTACAAGGTAGCGATATACGTGCGGATTCTTTTGGTTAAGGTCCGGCATAGCGGTAACAAACCAACCGTCGTTCATCTGATCGAAATCGTATTGTGAAGTATAAGGATCAACGTGCGGAGTCAGTTTGAAAGAAGTCTGCACGAAGTTCTTTTCATGATCGGGATTGTTGAACCAGTCTTTAGACGGCATATCTTTAATCCATGGATGTTCTACACCGCAGTGGTTGAAGATCATATCCATTACAATCTTGATGCCGCGGTCGTGGCATTTGGATATCAGTTGCTGATACTCTTCGTTGGTACCGAAACGCGGATCAACTTTATAGTAATCGGTAGTAGCGTAGCCGTGGTACGACCCGCCGGTCATATTGTTTTCCAGTACCGGAGTGAACCAAAGTGCGGTTATACCCAGGTCGGAGAAGTAATCCAGATTTTGCTCGATACCTGCAAGGTCACCACCATGGCGGGCATTCGGATCATTGCGGTCTACTTTGTATTCGGCCATGCCGGGGATTTGGTCATTGTCCGGATTGCCGTTTGCGAAACGGTCGGGCATCAACAGGTAGAGGGCGTCGGAAGCATCAAAACCTTTGTGCTCACAGCTTTTCTTGCTGCGTGCTTTCAGTTCATACTCTTTAAAGATTTTCTTTTTGCCTTGTGCAAAAGTGAGAGCTACTTTACCAGGTTTCACATCTTTCTCCAGTCTCAGGTAGACAATCAGGTAGTTCGGGCTTTCCAGCTTGACAGTGCTGCTCAAAGAAACGCCGGGATAGTTGACAGTAACGGAAGAATTACCGATGTCTTCACCGTAGACCATAAGTTGGAGTTCGGGATTTTGCATTCCGGTGTACCAAAACGGAGGGTCGATTTTGTTTACGTTCATAGCTGCATACGTACTAAGGGAAAGTAAAAACGTTCCCAGGATAAGGAATAATTTTTTCATGATATTAGCTTTTCGTTATTATGTCCGTATTTTGGTGCTAATATAAGCAAATAGCGGAGAAAGCTGCCGCTACTCCGCTACTATATACTTTATAATGTTATGCAAACGTTTTCTGTAAATGATCATTTATTTGTTTCTGCTCCTTTCCCTTGGAAGAAATCGTTGACTTTCCTTTTTTCTTGAATATCTTTTAGCCAGGCTTCGGCAGCATTATATCTGTTATTTTCCCCGATGATAGGTACGCCGTCGGCATCCACTTCTTGTCGTTTATCGTTATCCTTTGGCCGGGTTTTCAGGTAAGCTTTCAGGCATTGCTCGGCTTTGGAAGTATTTTTCAGCCTGTAATAGTAGACATAGGCGGCATCATATAGCAGTTTATGCTTATTCTTATCATACCTTTCATATTGTTCTAATAGAATATCAGCTTGTTCTTTATACATATTTGCCATTTTGTAGCAGTCGGCCAGGCCGGTGTAAAGGGGGACTATAGTGCTGTCACTGGGTATTGTAAGATTGATTGCCGTTTCCAAATGCAGTACGCCTTCCTTCGTCCATGGGGTTTTGGAGCAGGCACGCCCCAGGTAATAGTGTGCATTTACATTCGAACCGTCCTCTTTTACCGCCTTTTTTAATAAATCCCTTGCTCCATAAAAGTCATCGACAGCATAGTGGCTGATTCCTGCATACAGGCAAGTCAGGAACGTGCTGTCACCGTTTTGCAGGAGATAATTGTATCGCTCTATGGCCTCCGGATAATATTTATTCATACAATAAGCCTGTGCATTGACTCGGTTTACGAGAATGTTGGTGCTATCTAAGCAACGGTATTTCTCGGTAGTTCCTATAGCCTCATCAAACTGGCGGGCGGCTATGTATATATTTCCCAATATGGCGGGTGCCATGTAGTCTTTGGGATACCTTTCCTGTATGTCCTGATAGGCTTCTATGACAAGGTGCACATCAGAATTGTCGCAGACGCGTGACATGCTTTCCGCCCTCAGGTGCAGTACAAAAGCAGAACTGTCTTGCTCTGCCAGCAAATTGCTTTCCCTCAGGGCATCACGATTTCTTTTCATGTTCAGCAGCAGGCTGATGTACTGTATTCGTACATATTTATTGCTCGGATTAAGATTGAGCGCACTCTGGTAATAATCCAGCGCCTCCCTTTGTTTGGCGATGGACTTGCAGCATTCGGCGGCTTCAATATAAGCACGCGGGGTGAGTGAATCTTGCTCTATAATTTCCTGAAATACAAGCAAGGCTTTGTCATTATATCCCAATCCTTTCAATGCTCTTCCTTTCTGGTAGAGTAGCGGAACAGTTGGCGTCTCCTGCTCCATAAGTTTCAAGGCTGTTTCATAATCGTAGTTTGCCATCGCCTCCTGAATAGGATTCGTATTCTGTGCCATTAGTAATGAAGTGGCACTGAAAAAGAGTAGAATGAAGAGTTTTCGCATAGTCTTTTTATCTTTTAAGTATTGCTTAACTGGGTGCAAGTTACTAAAAAGATTTACTTTACGAAATATTCGTAGTGTCTTTTAGATAGATTAACTAATAAAAGTAGCGCCCCTTTTTTCGAAGGAGCGCTACAATAAACTGAGTAAAATGAATCGCAGAGATGCGAGTCATTTTACAACATATCTTTTACATCAAGAATCCCAGCAAGATACCGGCAGCTACTGCTGAACCGATTACACCTGCAACGTTCGGACCCATGGCGTGCATCAGTAGGTAGTTAGTAGGATCATATTCCAGACCTACAACTTGGGATATACGTGCTGAGTCGGGTACAGCAGATACACCTGCGTTACCAATCAACGGATTGATCTTATTATCTTTCTTCAGGAAGAGGTTGAATATCTTCACAAAGATGACACCTGAAGCGGTAGCAATTACGAATGACAATGCACCCAGACCGAAGATCTTGATAGAGTCCAGCGTCAGGAATTCAGAAGCCTGAGTAGAAGCACCTACTGTCAAACCTAATAAGATAGTGATTGTATCAATCAGCGGACCACGTGCCGTTTCAGCCAAACGACGGGTTACACCACTTTCTTTCAACAGGTTACCGAAGAACAGCATACCCAACAAAGGCAGACCGGACGGAACGAGGAAACAAGTCAGCAACAAACCGATAATCGGGAAGATTACTTTCTCCGTGTGAGAAACTACGCGCGGTGGTTTCATACGGATCAGACGTTCGTGCTTGTTAGTCAACAGGCGCATGATAGGCGGCTGGATTACCGGTACCAACGCCATGTACGAATAGGCTGATACCGCAATCGCACCCATCAGGTTAGGAGCCAGCTTGGATGAAAGGAAGATAGCCGTCGGACCGTCAGCACCACCGATGATACCGATTGCACCGGCTTGCATAGGATCGAAACCTATTTCCAAAGCAATCATGTAAGCACCGAAGATACCAAACTGAGCAGCAGCACCAATCAGTAACAATTTAGGATTGGATATCAGAGACGAGAAGTCCGTCATAGCACCGATGCCCAAGAAGATGAGTGGCGGATACCAACCGGAGGTTACTCCTTGGTACAGGATGTTGAGCACAGAACCTTCCTCATAGATGCCGACTTTCAATCCGGCTTCCATGTTAAAGGGGATATTACCGATCAGCATACCGAATCCGATGGGAATCAGCAGCATCGGCTCAAATTCCTTGGCTACTGCCAAGTATATGAAGAACAAACCTATCAGGATCATAGTGACATGACCTGCCGTTGCATTGGCAAAGCCCGTGTACGTCCAGAAGTCGGCAAGGTTGTTTCCTAAAAATGTGATAAATTCTCCCATATTATTCAATAATTACAAGGTCATTACCTTCGAGAACGGAATCTCCTTTACTTACGTTGATTGCAGTGATTTTACCGTCTTTGTCGGCATTGATATTGTTCTCCATCTTCATAGCCTCAAGGATAATAATCGTTTGTCCTTTCTTCACTGTATCACCTACATTGACTTTGATGTCGAGGATAACACCGGGAAGCGGAGATTTTACACCTGATTTGCCTGTAGAAGGAGCAGCCGGTTTCACTACCTGGGTCGGAGCAGGAGCCGGAGTGGTAGGACGGGTTACCGGTTTAACAACCACTTTAGGTGCCTTTTCCATTTCTACCTTGTAGGGGGTACCGTTCACTTCTACATGAGCGATATTTTCATCGATATCTCCAATGGTAACTTTATATGTATTACCGTTGATTTTATATTTATATTCTTTCATCGTTTTATCAATTTATAGGTGGTTACTTTTTCAGAGGAGTTTCACGTAATGTGTAAATCTTCGAACTCCATGGTGAATAGCTGCGTTTTACACGGGTGATAGTAAGAACGGTGTCTTCCACATCGTGTACATCGCTTTGCATCTCGTGCATGGCCATGGCAATGGCAGCAAATATCTCTCCCGGAGCTTCGCCCAGTTTCTTTTCTTTGGCTTCCTGCTTGTCAGTAATACCTTTAGCCTTCATTGCATTACGCTTGCTAAGGCTTACAGATGCTTTGCCGACAATCTTGAAAGCAATGAAAAGCAGGATCAAACCGCAAAATACTACACTCATGGCAGAAATAGACATACCGATACCATTGCTGTCATGCTCTTCGAATTTCTCCATCTTGGCATTGCTGTCGATGGTTTTGTTGTTGGTACTCGGAGTTACGTATTTCTCTGCACTACCGTCTTTAACTTCCCACTGAGAAGCAGCGTCGCTTACACGTCCGTAAGATTGATTGGTCTTCAATACTCCGGCAGGAATAGTAACTTGATCGATCAAGTTACGGCCAGAATCAAATAAGCCGATCCAATTCTCTTTTTCTGGATCCAGTGTGAAATTGGTATGGAATGTACCACGTCTTGGTTCTCCGTCTGCCCAGAATAATGAGTGCTGACGTGGTTTTATCAAAGTCAAAACATCACCTTTAGGGATGAAGTAGGTGGAAGTGTCACCGGGTTGGCTGCTTGCCCTTAATAAGCATGCTGCGAGGTCGGCACTACCATACGATCTATTGAATATTTCAATCCATGCGCTGTGCAAACCGTAGTCGTCCTGATAATTACCTTCGTTGGTAATCAGTACTTCATTCAGCAGCAGCTTATTGTTCGATCTTTTCTCTCCGCAGGAAGAGCATACACCTAACACCAGCAGCAAGGTAAAGAATATTCCGATTTTTGTTTTGTTCATAATCGTTCTTGTTTTTAGTGTTAAAAGCCTGATTACAAAGGAATATTACCATGCTTCTTAGCCGGATTAGTCAATTTCTTAGTCTGCAACTGTTGCAAGGCGCGGATAATGCGGAAACGTGTGTTACGCGGTTCAATCACATCATCGATGTAACCATACTTAGCTGCATTATAAGGATTAGCAAACAACTTGGTGTATTCAGCTTCTTTTTCTGCCAGGAATTGAGCAGGATTTTCCTGTTCCTTAGCTTCGCGGGCATACAATACCTCAACGGCACCGGCACCACCCATTACAGCGATTTCAGCCGTAGGCCATGCGTAGTTCATGTCACCACGGAGTTGCTTACAGCTCATTACGATGTGTGAACCACCGTAAGACTTACGCAATGTAACTGTTACCTTAGGTACAGTAGCTTCACCGTAAGCATACAGCAACTTAGCACCATGCAGAATTACACCATTGTATTCCTGGCCTGTCCCCGGAAGGAATCCCGGAACGTCTACCAATGAAACGATAGGAATATTGAAAGCATCGCAGAAACGAACGAAGCGACCACCCTTACGGGATGCGTTGCTGTCGAGCACACCTGCCAGATACTTCGGCTGGTTGGCAACGATACCTACGGACTGTCCGTTGAAACGTGCGAAACCGATAATGATATTCTTTGAGTAATCTTTTTGAACTTCGAGGAACTCACCGTTGTCAACGATAGCAGCAATTACTTCGTACATGTCGTACGGCTTGTTCGGGCTATCGGGGATGATTTCATTCAGAGAATCTTCCAGACGGTCGATTGGATCGGTGCAATCTACGTAAGGAGCTTCTTCCAGGTTGTTCTGAGGAATATAGCTCAGCAGTTTACGCAGCAAGGCCAAACCTTCTTCTTCAGTCTTGGCAGTGAAGTGAGTTACACCTGATTTAGTAGAGTGGACACTTGCGCCACCCAGATTTTCCTGAGTTACATCCTCACCCGTTACAGTCTTAACCACCTTCGGACCGGTAAGGAACATATAAGAAGTACCTTCCATCATCAACGTGAAGTCAGTCAGTGCAGGAGAGTAAACAGCACCACCGGCACAAGGGCCGAAGATACCTGAGATCTGCGGGATAACACCTGATGCCAGGATGTTGCGCTGGAAGATTTCAGCATAACCTGCCAGAGCATTGATACCTTCCTGAATACGTGCACCACCCGAATCGTTGATACCGATACAAGGAGCACCCATTTTCATTGCCTGATCCATAATCTTACAGATCTTCAGAGACATCGTTTCAGACAAAGAACCGGCAGAAACCGTAAAGTCCTGTGCGAACAGATAAACCAAACGGCCGTCGATAGTACCACAACCGGTCACAACACCATCACCGGGATAGTGTTTCTTTTCCATACCGAAGTTGGTACATCTGTGCTCTACAAACATATCCATTTCTTCGAAACTACCTTCGTCGAGAAGCATGGCTATGCGCTCACGAGCTGTATATTTACCTTTCTCATGCTGTTTGGCAATCGCTTTTTCACCACCACCCAGACGTGCAGCTGTGCGGCGATCTATAAGCTCTTTAATCTTTTCAAGTTGATTACTCATTTTATTAAATATAATGGGTTAATACTATTTTTTATTGTGAATTATGAATTACAAATGACGAACTGCCTGTAAAATAAGTAATTCGTCATTCCTAATTTCGTAATTAATGCATATTATTCCGGCTTTTCGCAAAGTTCTGTCAATACGCCCAGTGTTGATTTCGGGTGTAAGAAAGCAATGTTCAGACCTTCAGCACCTTTGCGCGGAGCCTTGTCGATTAAGCGAACGCCTGCAGCTTCTACTTCAGCTAATGCGTTTGCTACACCGTCTTCAATAGCAAATGCCACGTGATGAACGCCTGCACCTTTGTTTTCGATGAACTTAGCAATAGTACTTTCGGGAGAGGTCGGTTCGAGAAGTTCGATTTTAGTGTCACCAACTTTCAGAAAAGCGGTTTTTACTTTCTGGTCTTCTACAGTTTCGATGTTGTAGCATTTCAGACCCAATACGTTCTCGTAATACGGCAGGGCTTCTTCAATGCTCTTTACGGCAATGCCCAGATGCTCAATGTGTGAAATCTTCATAACTATATTTATTAATGTTGGTATAATGTCTTAATTAAAGGCATAAAACAGCACAAAGAAAGAGATTTCTTGCTTAATAAAGAAATTTTTCGTCAATTAATTATTGGATATTTGAAGTTTAGAAAGTTTTTTTTAGACTTCTGTTCAGAAGTCGAGCAACAGTCGGACGTTAATCTGACGGGATGTCAGGTAATTGGGCACTGCAAACTGGTTATTTCGGGTGTCTGTTACCCAATAATAGGAGTTGACGTTGCTGATATTTAGCAAATTGAAAATATCAACCCCCAACCAAAGGCTGCGGATGCCGCGCTTATTTTCGCGTTCGCTACGGTCGATGATACAGCGGGACATACCTATATCCACACGCCGGTAAGGGGATGTACGGAATACGGCAGCCTCGCGTCCGCTATGTGGAGGACCGAAGGGAAGACCTCCTGCAAGTGTACCTTTCAGGTTCATTTTCCATTTGCGACTACCGGGAAAATAGTCTGTAAAATAGAGCGAAAGACGGTAGCGCTGGTCGGTAGGGCGGGGGAGCCATTGTCCGTTTATTTTTTCTTCAGTTTTCATTAAGGAGAAGCTCAGCCAGGAATCTGTTCCGGGAACAAATTCACCGAATAGTTTCATGTCGATACCAGTGGCGTAACCTTTGGAAAGGTTGCGTCCGTAATAACTGATCCGTACATTATCTATATTGTAAGGGATGAGATTGCCCAACGCTTTGTAATACACTTCCATAGAGAAGCGGAACGGGCGCTCCATGGCACGGAAATTATAGTCGCCGCCTGCAACGAAGTGCAGGGAGCGCTGCGAACGGATGTCACGGTTCAGGGATACGGTAGCTATCCCGTCAACTTGGGTAGTATCCCGGAATTCTTTATAAAATGGTGCCTGGTAATAGACTCCGGCGGCTACTCTCAGGGTGAATTTCTCATTGAATGCCGGAATCAGAGCCAGGGACGCACGCGGGCTGAAGATGAATTCTTTGTTCCAGTTCCAGTAACTGCCTCGTATGCCGGCGGTCAGGGTGAATAGTCCGGCGGTGGAGCGGAAGCGGTATGTATCTTGCAGGTAAAATCCGTATCGTTTGCTGTCCGTTTCATTGCGTGAGCGGAGGGTGTAGAATAGTTCCGGCCCTTCGGAAGTCTGCGGCATGGAGTATCCGGCAGAGTCGCGCATTTCCCATTCGCGCATCCGGTCTTTGATGCGTTCCCGTTTGAACTCCGCACCCCATTGCAGGGAGTGGCTTTTCAGTCGGTGGCGGCCTGTGATGGAATAACTTTGCACTTCTGCGGTAAGGTAATTGCGGGCATGTTCCATGTAAGTTCCCACACCGATGGTTTCGGAAGTTTCCTCTTCGTTGGTAGTGCCGTCTACTTGCGTTCCACTGTCCAGGGAGTTCAGCCAGTATTGCCCGGTGATGTCGTACGTTTCCTGTTCTTTCGTGTGGAAGGCGGAGGCTTGCAGGGTCAGGCTGTTTTGTTCGTTCAGCCGGTAGGTGGCGTAGGCGGTTCCGAACAGGGTGCGGAATAAATCTTTCTCCTGTCCTTCAAAATAAACTTTAAACTCACGTACATTGCTGAGAGTACCGAAGCGGGTGTAGCGGTCTTCCGGCTGGAAGTTATAGCGGTTTTCTGAAATATTGCCGATGACGCCTATTTCCCAACGCTTCGAAGGTGTCCAGTCCAGATAAGTTTGATAGTCGATATAACGTGGGTTGTATTCTCCTTTTGTATCCAGCGTGCCGAGCAAATATTGGTTGGTTTTATAACGGACGCCGTTTGTCCAGGTTAGCTTTTTGGTGGCAATTCCTACGTATGCCGAAGCTCCCAACAGGCTGACGGAGGCACTTCCTTCCAATCGTTCGGGTTTCTTGTAAGTGATGTCCAGCACGGATGACATCTTGTCCCCGTACTTGGCCTCATAGCCTCCCGTGGAGAAGCCGACGGATTGCACCATATCGGGATTGATGAAACTCAATCCTTCCTGTTGCCCGGAACGGATCAGCAAGGGGCGGTATATTTCAATGCCATTGACGTACACCATGTTCTCGTCGAAACTACCGCCGCGCACGTTGTATTGCGAACTGAGTTCGTTGTTGCTACTCACTCCGGCCTGTGTGGCTATCACGGCTTCTATGCTTCCGCCCGAAGCGTCGGGGGCGAGGCGGTTTTGTTTGGTTTCTATTTGTTGGATGGTTCCGGTTTGCCGACGGCGCTCTGTTACGCTCACTTCGCCCAATTCAAAATTCATCGGGGGCAAGGTTATGTTCAGACTAATATTTCCCTGCGGACGTACTAACTTTCGTTTCCGGGTCTGGTATCCCAGCATGGAGAAGATGACCGTTACACTGTCTCGGCTTTCGAATTTCAGCGAATATCTCCCTTTCAGGTTGCTGACTGTGCCTATAGCTGTCCCTTCCAATCGTATTGTTGCCAATTCAATCGGATTACCATTTTCATCCGTAACCGTTCCGCCTATCTTGACCGCTTTCTGGGCAAGGGCGGGAGTGGAGAATAGTATTATAAGAGATGTCAGTAACCAAAAATGTCTCATACCTTTTCTATAAACGGAGAAACTTCCCGAAACGTATATCGGGAGGTAAAAAAGAGCTTTTAACTTTGCTTCTTTATTTTTTATAGGTTCGTGTCACATATGTTACAACTTCAATCCGTGCTCTGTGCTATCTTTGCAGAAAAAATAGATTATGGAACAGTTACATGCTCATGAAGTCCTTCACATGATGGAAGGCAACAGTTATTCGGAATCATCATTAAAAGAGGCAATCATCCGGAAATTCGGTGAGCATCAGCATTTCTATACTTGCTCGGCAGAAGATATGGATGCGGATAAATTGATAGAGTTTCTGAAAGCAAAAGGAAAATTCATGCCTGCTGCTGACGGATTTACGGTGGATATAACGAAGGTTTGCAGCCATTGATGCTGATACATTCGTCTTCTCCGTATCAAGTCCGTACCAAGTCCGTGTCAAGCCCAAGTAAAGGTACCTTTATACGGACCAGATACGGACTTGGTACGGACTTGACAGGGTTAAGATAGGGCTTTGGGACTGAAAATGAAGCAGAGGAATCTGCTCTTCAAGATGAATTTCTCTAAATAGATGTGCGGAGCAAAAAAAATCTGAATACATGTTTGCAATAAAACAATTTGTACCTTTGTAGCCGAATACAATATTGAAACTATGGGAATTGTAATAGGAATAGACGTTGGTGGAAGTACTACAAAAATTGTAGGAATCAACGGAGAACAGATACAGTCACCGATGTTTATCACTGCGACTGATCCGGTTACTTCTTTGTTCGGGGCTTTCGGGAAGTATATTTATGATAATGACATTCAGCTTTCGGATATAGAGCAAGTGATGCTGACAGGTGTGGGCAGTGCATTTGTAGATAGTCCATTGTATGGTTTACCCACGGATAAGGTCGATGAGTTTATAGCCAATGGGTTGGGTGCACGTCATGCCACAGATATTGACCAGTTGATTGTGGTAAGCATGGGAACGGGCACTTCTTTCGTAAGAATCAGCGGGGAGAAGATAGAACATATCGGTGGTATGGCTATTGGCGGAGGCACTTTGCAGGGGCTTTCCCGCTTGTTGCTGAAGACGCATGATTTCAGGCAGATTGCAGCCATTGCCGAGAAAGGCGACGTTACCCGCGTAAACTTACAGATCGGAGATATTTGCAATCGTCCTTTGCCGGATCTTCCGGTGCATGCCACTGCTTCTTTGTTCGGAAAGGCGGATAGCAACGCTTCGCAGGAAGATATTGCAAAAGGGATTATTTATATGGTACTGCAAACGATAGGTGGTGCAGCTGTGTTGTCTGCGCTGAATGGTCCTGTCAAAGATTTCGTCTTGATCGGTAATCTTACTAAATTTCCGCAATGCCATGAGGTTTTTCCAAATATGGAAAAGATATATGGGGTGCGTTTCCATATTCCACAGTATGCGGAATACAGGACGGCGATAGGGGCGGCGCTGGCGTATATCAGGAAGAATGCTTGAAATGTCTTATCTTTTGCAAATGACTCTCATGCTTTCCCTATTGTATCTCTTTCAGCGACTACTTCCCTTTCAAAAAAAACACCTGAATACTTGACTTCGGCTTTTCAATGTCGTATATTTGTATTCGTAATCTTAATTCAGATTCAACTTTAAATTAGCATAAGAGGAGGGACATTGTTTCTCCTCTATTTGTATCCTCCCTTTTCATTTCATTTGAAATGCCACATCTTAGCTTCCCGAATGCCACAACTCAATAAGTGAAATGCCATAGCTCAGCAGGTGAAACATGTGGCATTTGGGGGATTGACGTGTGGCATTTACTTCATTGACGTGTGGCATTTAGACCGTTTGTTTGTGGCAAATGCACCACCTACAGAACGTTTTTGCCTTGTTTCGTTCTCTATACAAAACAACTCGGTCGGAGTTCCCACTATTTTTATACGAGCCGGATGTAAAAATACCGAGAAATAACAGATGGAACTTTTTGCTCTTCAAGAAAATACTACTATCTTTGCGCCCGAATTTATGAGCTAATATAATGTCTCACTCAATTAATTATTAAACAACTTATTTTATTTAATGGAAAACTTAAAAAATGTAGCGCCTGTTGAAGACTTCAACTGGGATGCTTATGAAAATGGCGAAACCTTCGGTGGTGCCAGCCACGAAGAGTTGGAAAAGGCTTACGACAGTACGCTTAACAAAGTTAACGACCGTGAGGTAGTTGACGGAACTGTAATCGCGATGAACAAACGTGAAGTTGTTGTGAACATCGGTTACAAATCAGACGGTATCATTCCTTTGAATGAATTCCGCTACAATCCTGACTTGAAGATCGGTGATACTGTAGAAGTATACATCGAAAACCAGGAAGACAAAAAAGGACAGTTGGTTCTGTCTCACCGTAAAGCTCGCGCTACTCGCTCTTGGGATCGGGTGAACGCTGCTTTGGAAAACGAAGAAATTATCAAGGGTTACATCAAGTGCCGCACAAAGGGTGGTATGATCGTAGACGTATTCGGTATCGAAGCTTTCTTGCCGGGTTCTCAGATCGACGTGAAACCTATCCGCGACTACGATGTATTCGTTGGCAAAACTATGGAATTCAAGGTTGTTAAGATCAACCAGGAATTCAAGAACGTGGTTGTTTCTCACAAGGCTCTTATCGAAGCTGAACTGGAACAACAGAAGAAAGAAATTATCGGTAAGCTTGAAAAAGGACAAGTTCTTGAGGGTACCGTTAAGAATATCACATCATACGGTGTATTCATCGACTTGGGTGGCGTAGACGGTTTGATTCACATCACTGACCTGTCTTGGGGCCGCGTAAGCGATCCGAAGGAAGTGGTTGAACTCGATCAGAAGCTCAACGTTGTTATCCTTGATTTCGACGATGAGAAGAAGCGTATCGCTCTCGGTCTGAAGCAACTCACTCCGCATCCTTGGGATGCTCTTAGCGCTGAACTGAAAGTTGGCGACAAGGTGAAGGGTAAAGTAGTGGTTATGGCTGACTACGGTGCATTCATCGAAATCGCTCCGGGCGTTGAAGGTTTGATCCACGTATCTGAAATGTCTTGGTCACAACACTTGCGTTCTGCACAAGACTTCATGAAGGTAGGTGACGAAGTTGAAGCAGTAGTTCTGACTCTGGACCGTGAAGAACGTAAGATGTCTTTGGGTATCAAACAACTGAAACAAGATCCGTGGGAAACTATCGAAGAGAAGTATCCTGTAGGTTCTAAGCACACTGCTAAGGTTCGTAACTTCACTAACTTCGGTGTATTCGTTGAAATCGAAGAAGGTGTTGACGGTTTGATCCACATCTCTGACCTGTCTTGGACTAAGAAAGTTAAGCATCCTTCTGAATTCACTCAGATCGGTGCAGACATCGAAGTTCAGGTACTGGAAATCGACAAAGAAAACCGTCGCTTGAGCCTTGGCCACAAGCAACTTGAAGAAAACCCCTGGGATGTATTCGAAACAGTATTCACTGTAGGTTCTGTACACGAAGGTACTATCATCGAAATGCTGGATAAGGGTGCTGTTGTTGCTCTGCCATACGGTGTAGAAGGTTTCGCTACTCCGAAACACCTCGTTAAGGAAGATGGTTCTCAGGCTCAGATGGATGAGAAACTGTCATTCAAGGTTATTGAGTTCAACAAAGATGCTAAGCGTATCATCCTTTCTCACAGCCGTATCTTCGAAGATGCTGCAAAGGCAGAAGAAAGAGCTGAAAAGAAGGCTGCTGGTAAGAAGCCGGCTGGCAATAAGAGAGAAGACGCTCCGGCTATTCAAAACCAGGCTGCTTCTACTACTTTGGGCGACATCGACGCTCTGGCTGCTTTGAAAGAGCAAATGGAAGCTGGAAAGAAGTAATCACTTCTATATAATAAATAAGGTAAAGGGTGCTTGTAATTACAGGTACCCTTTTCTTTTTTCATCATAGGGGACACGGAGGCCACGGAGTACTTCTTATCAAGCAGAAAAAACTCTATGTTCTCTGTGCCCTCTGTGGTGAATTTCCGTATCTTTGCAGTGTTATGGAGAAATTTGAATTACATATACTGGGCTGCGGTTCTGCGCTGCCTACTACTCGTCATTTTGCCACTTCGCAAGTGGTGAATGTGCGTGACAAACTTTATATGATAGACTGCGGAGAAGGATCGCAATTACAATTCCGCAAGTCCCGACTGAAGTTTTCCCGCTTGAATCATATTTTTATTTCTCATCTGCATGGAGATCACTGCTTTGGTTTGCTGGGATTGATATCCACGCTTAATCTGCTGGGGCGCACGGCTGAGTTACATATCCATTCACCGAAAGGGTTGGAAGCCCTATTTGTTCCGATGCTAAGTTTCTTTTGCCGGCAAATGACGTATCAGGTTCTTTTCCATGAGTTTGAGACGAAAGAACCTGGAATGATCTATGAAGATCGTTCTCTGACAGTGACTACCATTCCATTGCGTCATCGTATGCCTTGTTGTGGCTTTCTGTTTGCAGAGAAGCAGCGACCCAATCATATCATTCGGGAGATGGTCGACTTCTATGAAGTGCCGGTATACGAGTTGAATAGGATAAAGAATGGGGAAGATTATGTGACTCCGGAAGGCAAAATCATTTCCAATTCCTTATTGACGCGTCCGTCTGATCCACCGCGTAGTTATGCCTATTGTTCGGATACCATCTATATGCCTGAGATTGCAGAACAAATAAAAGGAGTAGATTTACTATTCCATGAGGCCACTTTTGCAAATGCGGATTTGCCTCGTGCCAAAGAAACTTTTCATACTACTGCTGCTCAGGCGGGAGAGATAGCCAAGGCAGCAGGAGTGAAAAAAATGGTGATCGGGCATTTCTCTGCCCGTTATGAGGATGAGAATATTTTGCTTAAAGAAGCTTCGGCTGTTTTCCCTGAGACGGTGCTGGCTAAGGAAACGCTGTGCCTAGAGGTATAATTTAGTGCATAGCACTAAATTAGTGACGGGCTACAAGTTACAAGTGCCTTTCGATATGCTATTTATGGTTAAACTATTTTAATTATTCTTCTCTTAGGAGGGAAATAAAGCTACTTTCACGCTGCAAAGTACTTGTATCTTGTATCCCGTAGCTCGTAACTTAAATTAGCGGCATAGCCCCTAATTTATCATTTAACTGTCTGTTTTTTGTTTTATCGAACCGAATGCCGTATATTTGTACGGAATAATCTGAAAACATAGGCTTATAGATGAGAAAGTTACTCTACTGTTTTTTCTTTTTGTTGACTTTTTCGTCGCAGTCCGTGGCATGGGCGCAGGACGGTCGGAAGCAGGAAACGGCTCAGAAAGAGCAGCCGTCTTCTACTATTGTGCTGACTGTTTCGGTGGATAACCGGGTACGTGTGCAGAATGCAGAACCCGGCTCCCAGATGGAAGTCTACAATATTGTAGGCGTGAAACTTACCACGATACGCATTGACTCTACGGATGTCACCGTTCAGGTGAATTTGCCTAAAGGTTATTACATCTTTAAGATTGGGAATGTCGTGCGGAAAGTGGTAATCAAATAAACAAAACGGAATAGATACTTATGAATCCTTCCTATAATGAACGCGAAGTGCTGGAGCTTCTACAAGATGAAAGTACACAAAAGCGAGGGTTTGAGTTGATTGTTGCGCAATATAGCGAACAATTATACTGGCAGATCCGTCGTATGGTGCTTTTGCATGAAGATGCCAATGACTTACTTCAGAACACGTTCATTAAGGCATGGACCAATATCGATTATTTCCGTGGAGATGCGAAGCTTTCTACCTGGCTCTATCGCATCGCTTTGAATGAATGTTTGACTTTCCTAAATAAACAACGCGCTGTAACTACTGTTTCTATCGATGATGAAGATGCTTCTGCACTTCAGAAACTGGAAAGCGATCCCTATTTCTCCGGAGACCGAGCACAGAAGTCTCTACAGAAAGCATTGCTTACACTGCCGGAAAAGCAACGTATGGTATTCAACTTAAAGTATTACCAGGAAATGAAATACGAGGAGATGTCCGACATCTTCGGTACATCTGTCGGTGCTCTGAAAGCCTCTTATCATCATGCCGTGAAAAAAATCGAAAAGTTTTTGGAGGGAGAGGTTTAAACCTTTATCCCAAAACGTAGTCTAACCTAACAGAGAGGAAAAAGCTTATGAAAGAAGAAGATAACATATTGAAGAAGGTAGGGAAGGAAAATATTTTCCGTGTTCCTGACGGATACTTTGAGAATCTTACTTCAGAGGTGATGAGCCGGCTTCCCGAAAAGGAAACACCTGCAATTATTAAGAGAGAACCTACGAAGTGGGAGAGATTTAAACCATGGGTATATATGACTGCCATGTTTGTCGGCGCAGCATTGATTATCCGCGTTGCTTCTACTGATCGTACACCTGTTAACAACCGGATAGCGATGGACGAACCTGAAACCGAAGTTGTTTCTGATGAATATATCAGTGCTGTGCTGGATAATTCCATGCTGGATGATTATTCGCTGTATGTCTATCTCACAGATGCCGGTACAGAGTGATGTGAATAACAACTTAACTGTATGAGAAGAAAATGAAAAAGCTGATTGTTTTGTTTATTGTGATGTGCAGTTTCATCCCCTTGTCGTGGGCTATGGATGGATGTAATCAACATTTGTCTCCTGACGAATTCCGTGCCAAGCAGAAAGCGTATATCACTGAGAAAGCTGGATTGACCAAGGAAGAAGCTGCTAAATTCTTCCCCGTTTATTTTGAATTGCAGGATCGCAAAAAGCAACTGAATGATGAGGCATGGAACTTACTTCGAAAGGGAAAGGATGAAAAGACGACCGAAGCGCAATATAATGAGATTTTAGAAGGCGTATACGATGCCCGTATTGCTACCAACCGTCTGGAGAAAACTTACTATGAGAAGTTTAAGAAGATACTTTCGAACAAAAAGATATATTTAGTACAGCGTGCTGAAATGCGTTTTAACCGTGAGTTGCTGAAGGGGATGCATCATAAAGGTGGAGAACCTCAAAAACCGCAAGGAAAGAAAAAATAACAGAATATTAGGAGCTTCGGCTCCTTTTTTCGTCTATAGCCGATACATGCGGCTGCGAAGGCTTACACTTGCGGGAATGTAAGCCTTCACTTGTATAAGTGATGCCCTTCGCAGCCGCAAGTGTGAATCTTCGCAGTCCTATGCATTTGAGTTTTTATTTTTCCAGCTTTTTAGCTTCGTTCCAGAGGACGTCCATCTCTTCCAGAGTCATATCATGCAAGTTTTTGCCTTCCTTGATGGTGTGTGCTTCCAGATAATTAAAACGGTTGATAAATTTCTGGTTAGTGCGTTCTAATGCATTATCCGGATTGATCTTGTAGAGGCGTGCGGCATTGATGAGGCTGAATAGTACATCCCCGAATTCGGCTTCTGCTTTGTCCTTATCCATATTGGCAACTTCTGCCTGAAACTCCTGGATTTCTTCTTTTACCTTATCCCACACTTGTTCCCGTTCTTCCCAGTCGAAGCCGACATTGCGGGCTTTGTCCTGGATACGGTAAGCTTTGATGAGTGAAGGAAGGGCGGCAGGGACACCACTTAACACACTCTTGTTTCCACCTTTCTCTCTTAACTTTAGTTGTTCCCAGTTTTCGGAAACTTGTCCGGCAGTATCAGCTTTTACGTCACCGAACACATGAGGATGGCGGAAGATTAATTTCTCGCAAAGGTGGTCGCATACATCTTTCATGTCAAAATCGCCTTTCTCGGAACCTATCTTTGCGTAGAAAGCTACGTGTAGCAAGACGTCTCCCAGCTCTTTGCAGATATCATTTTTATCGTCACGTATCAGGGCGTCACAAAGTTCATAAGTTTCTTCAATGGTGTTGGGACGTAAACTTTCGTTGGTCTGCTTGCGATCCCAGGGACATTTCTCGCGGAGTTCATCGAGTATGTCCAGGAAGCGTCCGAAGGCTTCCATCTGTTCTTTTCTTGTATGTAACATATCTTTATAGGGTTATTTATTGCAATGTGTATAATAGGATATAAGCAACCCGACTACTTCGGAGTAGTTCTTGCGGCCACTTTGTATCTTGTTCCCTTTCAGGTACAGGTCGTATATCCAGTCTTGTATATCTCCGATGAGTGGACTGTATTTCTCTGTCCAGTATTCCTGATTACTTTTAGCCAGTTCAATGATTTCGGGGCGTATCCGGTTGAAGAGCTCTTTGTATTCTTCTTTATCCATCAGTCGGCGGGCATTGACAAGTATGTGTCCCAGTACTGAAAAATATCCGCAGAAACGGATACCTCGCGCTTGCGAACGGGTACAGACCTGATAAGCGTAGAAGTTGGCTTCCGCCTCGCTGGAAATGCCCAATAAATGTGCCAGCTCGTGAGCATACGTGGCAGGATACTGTGAGGGGAGCAGATCTCCATTCAAGGTAAATTCACAGAAGAAAGGTCCCATGCTACCGGTGACACCCACCATGGAAATCAGTGGAGTGAAAAGCATTGTCTTTACCCGTGGTGATTTATGGAAAGGATGATGTACACCCAGTGCATCACTGATCTGATTGTATCCGCGAACTGTTTCCCGACGGATGAGATCCTTATTGATGGTAGTTACATTTACATACGAACCATTCAGTTTGTCAACGTAATCATCAACAAAGTTCCGGAAGTTTTCGGGAGTGTATGCAGTGTAAGGAATCTCTGTTCGCTGGTAGAAATTGGGCTGTGAATAATTAAGTCCCCAAGCCAGATAGAACCAGACGTATATCCATAACAGATATTCAATATCATTCAGCAAGATGCGTTTCCACTTTTTCTTCTGAAAGCGGCGGGCATAGATAGGGTAGAGGAGTACGCCCGCAATGCTGAGGGCTATGAATAAGTCACCTATGGCAAAGGGAATGAGGCGGGAGAAAGACGAAAGAATATAGGCTATGACAGGATATACGCTGTGTGCATATATTTTTCCCATAGCCGGAATGAACTGTGTGGTCCAGACTACTAACAAGAGCGTGCATAGCACGATATAACGAATCTTCAGTTTATATTTCATCGCAAATTTATTTGAAAGGCAAAAATATACATTTATTAAATGTCACGTAAGAAATTAGCTTTATATTTGTCGTTCTCGGCGCAGAAAGTGCCGGAGGGTGGTAAGATTTGAATTAAATTTAGTAATTTTGCGCCCATTATTCGCGATAAATAAATTATATACAGATTTAAAGATATGGAATTAGCAAGTAAGTACAACCCTGCTGACGTAGAGGGAAAATGGTACCAGTATTGGTTGGATCACAAATTATTCAGTTCAAAACCCGATGGTCGTGAGCCTTACACCATCGTCATTCCGCCCCCTAACGTCACCGGTGTGCTCCACATGGGACACATGCTTAATAATACCATTCAAGATATTCTGGTACGCCGTGCCCGTATGGAAGGCAAAAATGCCTGCTGGGTACCGGGTACTGACCACGCTTCTATCGCTACTGAAGCGAAAGTAGTAAATAAGCTGGCTGCACAAGGAATTAAGAAAACGGATCTCACCCGTGACGAATTCCTGAAGCATGCCTGGGAGTGGACAGATGAGCATGGTGGCATCATCCTAAAGCAGCTGCGTAAACTCGGTGCTTCCTGTGATTGGGACCGTACCGCTTTCACTATGGACGAAAAGCGTAGCGAAAGTGTATTGAAAGTATTTGTAGACCTATACAATAAGGGATTGATTTATCGTGGTGTACGTATGGTAAACTGGGACCCGAAGGCTTTGACTGCCCTTTCTGATGAAGAAGTTATCTACAAGGAAGAGCATGGCAAACTGTATTATCTGCGCTATAAAGTGGAAGGTGATGCAGAAGGACGCTATGCTGTGGTAGCTACTACCCGTCCTGAAACGATCATGGGTGATACCGCTATGTGTATCAATCCGAACGACCCGAAGAACGAATGGTTGAAAGGTAAGAAAGTGATCGTTCCTTTGGTAAATCGTGTTATTCCGGTAATCGAAGATGATTATGTAGATATTGAGTTCGGTACAGGTTGCCTGAAAGTAACCCCTGCGCATGATGTGAACGACTATATGCTGGGTGAAAAGTATAACTTGCCAAGCATTGATATCTTCAACGATAATGGTACATTGAGCGAGGCTGCCGGTCTTTATATCGGTATGGATCGCTTTGATGTTCGTAAGCAGATTGAGAAAGACCTGAATGCTGCCGGCCTGTTGGATAAGGTGGAAGCCTATACCAATAAGGTCGGTTATTCTGAGCGTACCAACGTGGTTATAGAGCCGAAGCTTTCTATGCAATGGTTCCTCAAAATGCAGCATTTTGCAGATATGGCATTGCCTCCTGTAATGAATGACGATCTGAAATTCTATCCTGCCAAGTATAAGAATACTTATCGTCACTGGATGGAGAACATCAAGGACTGGTGTATCAGCCGTCAGCTGTGGTGGGGACATCGCATTCCGGCATACTTCCTTCCGGAAGGTGGATATGTGGTAGCTGCTACTGAAGAAGAAGCTCTGAAACTGGCAAAAGAGAAGACCGGCAATCCGGCCCTGACCATGGAAGATCTTCGTCAGGATGAAGACTGTCTGGATACTTGGTTCTCTTCTTGGCTGTGGCCCATCTCTTTGTTTGACGGTATTAATAATCCGGGAAATGAGGAAATCAATTACTACTATCCGACAAGTGACTTGGTAACCGGTCCGGATATTATCTTCTTCTGGGTAGCCCGCATGATTATGGCAGGTTATGAGTATGAAGGAAAGATGCCGTTCAAGAATGTGTACTTTACGGGTATCGTTCGCGATAAGTTGGGACGTAAGATGTCCAAGTCCCTCGGTAATTCTCCCGACCCGTTGGAACTGATAGAGAAATATGGTGCCGATGGTGTGCGTATGGGTATGATGCTGGCTGCTCCTGCCGGAAATGACATCTTGTTTGATGATGCTCTTTGCGAACAGGGACGTAACTTCTGTAACAAGATATGGAATGCCTACCGTTTGGTAAGTGGTTGGAAAATAGATGACAGTCAGCCTGTACCGGAAGCTGCAAGACTGGCATCTTGCTGGTTTGAATCCAAGCAGAATGAGGTTGCTGCCGAGGTAGCTGACTTGTTTAGTAAATATCGTTTGAGTGAAGCTCTTATGGCTGTTTATAAATTGTTCTGGGATGAATTCTCTTCTTGGTATCTCGAAATTATTAAGCCGGCTTACGGGCAAGGTATCAACAGTTCAATTCATGCTGCTACGATTGGTTATTTTGATAATCTGCTTCATTTACTTCATCCGTTCATGCCGTTCATTACCGAAGAACTCTGGCAACAGATGTATGAGCGCGAAGAAGGTGAAAGTATTATGGTATGTCCTTTGACTATAAATACTTATGTAGATACTGATACTATCCGGCAATTTGAAGTGGTGAAAGAGGTGATCAGTAACATTCGCTCTATCCGTTTGCAGAAGAATATTGCTCAAAAGGAACCGTTGACATTACAGGTTGTGGGTGAAAATCCAATTGCTGAGTTTAATGCGGTGATCCTAAAGATGTGTAATCTTACAGCAATTGATGTGGTAGATGCTAAAACTGAAGGTGCTGCTTCATTCATGGTAGGAACTACGGAATATGCTGTACCTTTGGGTAATATGATTGATGTAGAAGCTGAAATAGCCCGTATGGAAGCTGAATTGAAGCACAAAGAAGGTTTCCTGCAAGGTGTCATGAAGAAGCTGAGCAATGAGAAGTTTGTGAATAATGCTCCTGCCGCTGTCCTTGAACTGGAACGTAAGAAACAGGCGGATGCGGAAAGTATTATCAACTCTCTGAAAGAGAGTATTGCTGCGCTGAAGAAATAAGCCTTTTGGTCCGGGAGTTCTCCCGGACCTTTTACTATAAACGAATTAGCCCTTGCAATATCCGATTACTGCAAGGGCTAATTTATTTTTTATAAATCAAATGCTATTACTTTTCCAGCAGTTCTTTCAGAAAAGAATCCAACTCTTCATCCAGACCTTTCAGCAATTCTTCGTTCACAAGCAACGTGTCATCATCCATTAGCAGTAACTCTGCAATTGTCTCCTTTTCATCATCCACTAATACGAAAGAGTAAGGTTTCAGGATAGCCAGTTTTTCAAAGTCACCTCCGTTCTTCATGTTGTGGAGTAAGGTAGAAAGAATACGTTCTGCATTTTCGTAGAAATCATCTCCGTCATAAGTCATCCATTCCTCGATAGAGGCACACGCCAGATATTCGTCTTCGTCATCAAAGATGGATAGTTCGCCGGAATTCTGGTTGGTTTGCAGATGAATGTCGGTCACAATAGTTTGCTCGCAGCCGCAAGTGTATTTGCTGACTGCTTGTCTTATGGTCTTTTCTAAGAGTGATAAAGATGCTTGGCTCAGTTTCATAATAGGTATTCTTTCTTAATGGATGTTCAAAGGTATAAAAAAAATAATTACTCTTGCATCATTTGATTAAAAATCATTCTTAAATCGTTCCATTTGGACATTCAATCGTGTCATTCCCTCTTTTCGTTCTTGTAATTCATTTAAATAGCGGGTTACTGCAAAGTAGTTGGGAACGTCGCTGATGTCTATTCCTCCCTGCTCTTTTTTCTCTTCTATCTTGTCTATGTCGTATGCTTCTTTTTGCGCCTTCAGTGCCCATTCTTCTGCTGTCTGAATGCTATCTTGCATTTCATAACCTAAAGCAACGTTATAGGCTGCATACATTTTCTGTTTTCCCTTTTTCTTCTTCTCGTAAGTCTGTTTCCAAAGCTCAATAGCCTGTTCCCAGTTGTTTTCACGAACATAGACAGCTGCATCACGCATATTTACCGAACCGCTCGTAAACAGATAGCGGGAAGCCGTCTTCCAGTGTGGCAGCATATACTTTACAGGCACAGTGCCGGCAAATTCAGAAGCTTCTTTCAGCATCTCTGTTTCACTAATGAGTCCTGCACCGGCCTGAGCTATGCTGGGGGCAGCATAATCCCAGAAAATACTGTCGTTGGTATTGATTGTTACCATCGGGCCATTTCGGTTAGGCAGATATACTTTTACGGTGGGGTATACCTTTACGTCTATGGTTCCGGCATAAACACCCCATTCGCGCAGGTATTCAATTTTGCGGAGAGAGCGTATTTGTATATTTTCCAAAGCTATCAGGAAATCGACATTCAGGCTTTCGGTAAGACTTTCCACTTCACTCTTGCTGAGGGTACTTTCGCGGGGAATCATATCATTGGCCCGTAACATAGAATCGCAAATAACGACTTCGTCGAAATAGTTTTCGTTGGCAAGTGCTTCAGCCAGTGCCTCAGTGGTTATTTTTGCATTGCCGTTGAAGTATTTTGTTTTGCGGGCTATTTCCATCTCATCTTTTTTCTTTTCATCCGTTTCTTCTACGATCAGCTTGTTGTCCGGGATGGATGGCATATTATTTACCACGGCTACACGTTTGAGGCTGGGCGGAAAGCTAACTTCTGCCGGCAGCATATAGTCGATGGATAATTGCTCTACGGTCTGGCAACCGCCAAGTAGCAGAGCACAACAGATCCCTAAGAGATGCGAATACTTAGTCATAGGCTTGTTCTTTATCTAAGAATAACAAAAATACACTTTTGTATGGATATATAAAAGCCTCAAACAGATTTTAACCGTTTGAGGCTTTTATTAGTGATTGGGAGAGGGTGATAGGGTGATTATTACCTTATCACTCCTCTCATTACATGTTTTTCCCGTGACAGTTCTTATACTTCTTACCACTTCCGCAAGGACAAGGATCATTACGTCCTACAGTTCTTTCCGCACGAATCGGTTCACGTTTCACTTGCTCACGTGTATCCTGTTGGGCGGCAGCCTGTTGATTCGGATCATTCAGTTCTTGCTTTTGTTCGCGGTATTTGCTCATGTCTTGCTTCTGTTCGGGAGCAGCCTGCTGAATCTCCTGTGGCTCCTGTACCGGAATTTGTCCACGCATCAGGATAGAAACAGTCTGGTTATTGATCTTATTCACCATTGTATCAAACAGATTGACAGACTCCAGCTTGTAAATCAATAATGGGTCTTTCTGTTCGTAGCTTGCATTCTGTACAGAATGTTTCAATTCATCCAGCTCGCGCAAGTTTTCTTTCCATGCCTCGTCGATGACGTGCAGCAAGATAGATTTTTCAAAAGCTTTCACTACTTCCTTACATTCACTTTCGTAAGCGGCTTTCAGGCTGCAGGAGATGTTGTACATACGCTTACCATCCGTAATGGGGATAAGAATGTTTTCATACATATGTCCCTGAGTCTCATACACCTGCTTGATAACCGGATAAGCAACCTGTGCCATGCGGTCAGTCTTGCGCTTGAACAGATCCATGGCTACATTGAAAGCCTCTTCTGCGAGTTTCTCTTTCTTCTCGTTGCGGAACTGCTCTTCGCTGAATGGAGTTTCCATAGCGAGTGTTTGCAGGAAGTCCATTTTGCAGTTTTCGTAGTCGGGAGCTTCAACAGCAGCGGCAACACGATCCCAGATCATGTTCACGATGTCCATGCCGATACGTTCACCCATCAAGGCATGACGACGCTTGGTATACACAACGGTACGTTGTTTGTTCATTACGTCATCATATTCCAGCAAGCGTTTACGGATGCCGAAGTTATTTTCTTCCACCTTCTTCTGTGCACGTTCGATGGAGTTGGAAATCATCTTGTGTTCAATCATCTCACCCTCCTTGAAGCCGAGGCGGTCCATCACACCGGCAATACGGTCGGAGGAGAACAGACGCATCAATTCGTCTTCCAGTGATACGAAGAATACGGAAGAACCCGGGTCACCCTGACGTCCGGCACGTCCGCGCAACTGGCGGTCTACACGACGGGACTCATGGCGCTCCGTACCGATAATTGCCAAACCACCCGCAGCTTTCACTTCCGGGCTCAGTTTGATATCCGTACCACGACCGGCCATATTGGTAGCAATGGTAACAGTACCGCTCAAACCGGCTTTAGCTACGATATCTGCTTCCTTCTGGTGCAGCTTGGCATTCAGTACGCTATGCTCAATCTTGCGCATAGACAACATCTTGCTCAGCATTTCGGATATTTCTACAGAAGTAGTACCCACCAGCACAGGGCGTCCGGCTTGTACCAACTGTTCGATCTCTTCGATAACAGCTTTATATTTCTCGCGTTTCGTCTTATAAACGCGGTCGTTCATATCTTTACGAGCAATGGGGCGGTTGGTAGGAATCACCACTACATCCAGCTTGTAGATATCCCAGAACTCACCTGCTTCCGTTTCCGCAGTACCGGTCATACCCGAGAGCTTGTGGTACATACGGAAGTAATTCTGCAACGTAATGGTGGCGAATGTCTGCGTAGCAGCTTCCACTTTCACGTTTTCCTTGGCTTCGATAGCCTGGTGCAAACCGTCGGAGTAGCGGCGGCCCTCCATGATACGTCCGGTCTGCTCGTCCACAATCTTCACCTGTCCGTCGAGTACAACGTATTCGTCGTCTTTCTCGAACATGGTATAAGCTTTCAACAGCTGGTTGATGGTATGAACTCGTTCGGATTTGATGGCATAATTTGTCAGCAACTCATCTTTCTTGGCCAGACGTTCCTCATCTGTCAAGTTGGTTTCATTTTCCAGTTCAGACAGTTGTGCGGCTATATCAGGCAATACGAAGAGAGTAGGGTCTTCCGAATTTCCGGTAATCAGATCCACACCTTTATCTGTCAAATCTACGCTATTCAGTTTTTCTTCTATGACGAAGTACAACGGGTCAGTTGCTTCGTGCATACGTTTGTTATTCTGTTCCATGTAGATTTCCTCGGTCTTCAGCATGCCTGCTTTGATCCCCTGTTCACTCAGATATTTGATCAGAGGCTTGTTCTTCGGCAAAGCCTTATGGCTACGGAACAAGGCAAGGAAACCTTCTTCCTGTTCTTTTTTGTCACTGGAAGCAATGAGGCGTTTGGCATCGGCCAGGTATTGGGTAGCCAGTTTCTTCTGTGCTTCTACCAGACGTTCCACCAGTGGGCGGAGCTGTTCGAACAATTGGTCTTCACCTTTAGGTACAGGGCCTGAAATGATCAACGGTGTACGGGCATCGTCAATCAATACGGAGTCCACCTCATCGACGATGGCATAATTGTGCCGGCGTTGTACAAGGTCTTTCGGGCTGATAGCCATGTTGTCACGCAGGTAGTCGAAACCGAATTCGTTGTTCGTACCGAATGTGATATCTGCCATATAAGCTTTGCGACGTGCGTCAGAGTTAGGCTGGTGCTTGTCGATACAGTCCACACTTAAACCGTGGAACATGTAAAGAGGCCCCATCCACTCGGAGTCACGTTTAGACAGGTAGTCATTCACAGTTACCACATGCACGCCGTTTCCGGTCAATGCATTCAGGAATACCGGGAGGGTAGCCACCAACGTCTTACCTTCACCCGTTGCCATTTCGGCGATCTTACCTTTGTGCAATACCACACCACCGAATAACTGTACATCGTAGTGTACCATGTTCCAGGTAACTTCTGCACCACCAGCCAACCAGTGATTCTGATAGATAGCCTTGTCATCTTCAATACGTACGAAATCTTTCGTAGCAGCCAGCTGACGGTCGAATTCAGTAGCAGTCACTACAATTTCTTCGTTTTCAGAGAAACGTTTTGCTGTTTCTTTTACGATAGAGAAAGCTACGGGCAGTACCTCATCGAGTGCTTTTTCGTAGCATTCCAGTATTTCTTTCTCCAGTTTGTCTATCTGTGCGAAAACCTCTTCACGGTTTTCCAGTTCAATAGCTTCGATACCTGCTTTCAGTTCTTCTACTTTAGCGCGTTGCTCGGTAGCCGAGTTGTAGATGTAGGTTTTCAGTTCTTCCGTCTTGGCGCGAAGGGCGTCATTATCGAGTTTGGCAACTTCCGGGTAAGCGGCTTTGATTTTGTCCACCCACGGCTGAATTTCTTTCATGTCGCGTGTGGATTTATTGCCGAAAATCGAGCTTAAAAATTCATTAAATCCCATTATATATTTGTTTTTATTATTATTTGCTTAATTAGTTCGGGTGTAACTTTGCCTTGAATGCGGGTACAAAGTTACATTAAAATGCTGATTTACGAGAAGTTTACGAATTGTTTTTTGAGTAAAACACTCAACTTTCGATTCACTTCGTTAACATTTCACTTGATTTGCCAAGTAAGATGTGTTTTCAGCTTAAAAGTTCAGTGGAGTAGCTGTACAAGCGTTCGGGGCGCGGATGTGCATCGCACTTGACAGGGTAGGGGCTATGCGGGTAATATTGACAGGAACCCGTATGGTTTCGGGTTTTATACCACCACCCAGGAAGATGAGTGGAGCAGGCACATCTGCATGACGCACCACGCGGCTATCTGTGACATTTTCTTCTACGATAGTCCAGCCGGGCAACACGTCTATCAGCAGGTCGCCGGAACGCTTACGATGGAAACCGTTGCGTGCCAGTTCAATCTGGGGCGACCAAGGACCTGATAATAAGCGATGGGCGGAATAAGCTTCATTCACTCCGCTGAACTGTATCAGGAAGTCGGCGGATTTATTTTGTATTTCCGCTAAATTCAGTTGCTTACTCTCTATTAATTTATGGTTAAGATAAATCTGCTGGTTATAGTAGGTTTCTACGTATTGTCCTTCGCCATACGTAGCCATCAGATACATATTCAGCAAGGTGGCACAGCGATTCAGGTAGAATTCCCCGCCTGGGATGCGGTACAGGCCAAGGTCCGGTGCTTCCGGGTCGGCATATCCCGTAGATGCAATGCAGAAAATGACATTGTGCAAACCTACTTTGCGGTCGATGAGGTCGAGTAGGGAGCCGATACTGCGGTCCAGGCGTACGTATGTATCCTGCATTTCCATGGCACACTCCTGCGTACTCTTATGATTGTAGTTTCCTGCATAATAAGTCAGTGCCAGCAAATCCGGTATCTCATCTTTGGCAAGCGTACTCTTTTCCAGAAGTTCCTCTGTGAGTAAGTTTACCTCATCATTGATGAAGGGACTGGTAATCAGCCGGCGGAATTTATTGATCCGTTCGCTGTCGAACTTATATTTAAAGGGTTGGTCCCGCCATTCGGGCAGGAACGTATATCTATTTATAGGATGTATCGGTTCCCACACCATATCGCGGATGCGAAAATCGGGTGATTGCCGTTCATTGTATTGGCTTACCCACCATGGGAATTCGCTGTAATATGTAGTACTGCACCACTTACCAGTATTTTCATTCAACCAGAAAGCACCGTTTCCGGAGTGTCCGGCGGCAAGGATAGCTGCATCGCGCGAGGGGGCAATGGCATATACCATACCTTTGTTGCGGGTAGCTACTTTCAGTTCATCGGCAATGGTGGAAGTCAGTAATTGGGAAGGAGAGGAACTCTCGTCGGTGAAGTTCCCCATAAAAGCGGGGTCGTCCACACAGTTCATCGGGCGCAATGTATTGGTATTCATCCATTGCTGGGAGATGATGCCGTTCATTGAAGGCGTCGTACCGCTGTAGATGGCGGCAATGGCAGAGGCGCGGTCTGTTCCGCTGAAGGGAAACTCGGTTTGATAGAAAACCTTGCCTTCGCGCATCAGTCTTTTGAACCCTTTTTCTCCGTATAGGGAAGAGAATGCTTCCATGTAGTCGGTGCGCAGCTGGTCAATCGTCAACGTTACCACTAATTTTGGAGTGGCAGGCAGCGGTTGGGCTTGCAGACCGGTGAAAGTTAATGCGAGTATGGAAGTTATCAGTCCCTTTTTCATTTATCTTTTTTTCGATGTCAAAATAAGATTGCTTGCTGAACGTACCAGCAAACAAAGTGCCAAAGGTAATACAGCTAAGTCAAATCTTTGCGGTATTATCGCCCAAAGCAGTATAAAAAGTGTTAAAACGATAAAATTAAGTACCATGTACCGACTTTTCTGCCGTTTTCTCACCTTATTTATCATCCACGGGAGGCAGAATAGGTGCAACGGGTGGAATACAAACAGCAAATAATTGGGGCTTACTGCCGGATGTTGGGAGAACAAAGCCAGGAAAGTAAGGATACATCCGGCTATTCCGGCACAGAAGAACAGGATTAAATCCAGGCCCCAGAGAGTTTTCTGGCGTCGGATACCGTAAATAGTGGCGGCAGTTACCAGGATGAACAGCAGCAAGGCCGATTGCATAGGAGTAATGCCACCGGAGCGGTGGTCGGCAGCTGTCAGTCCGGTTTCTACAATTTTCTCTTCAGAGGATACCAGCGGGCGTGCTTTTCCCTCTTTATTTATGATTTGGGCAGTATTGAAGTACTCCTGCACATAGAAGGGAACGAACATCATCAGCCTCCGGTTGATAGGCTTGTCAGCTTCGCTACCCATACACATATCCATGCCAAAACGTGACCAAGGATGCCCCTCGCTGTATTTATGCAGTAAATCACGGAAAGAGATTCCCGTGTCATTGTCGGTCATATTGTCAGCATATTGCAGGGAGCCGTCAATGGCTTTCTCTATTTGGTCGCGCGGTCGGGTGGCGCAGTTGTCGTAAAAGAAGTTGTAACGATACTCACGGTTTTCCGGGCGATAGTTTTCCTGAAGCAGATTAAACAGATGTTCCTTTTCGTCCGGAGTGAGGTTCAGTGTTTGTTGCCATACGTCCCGCCCCAGGTAGTTGTATTCGGCTACAAAGTGCTCGTAATTGGTAACTCCTAACTGGTAGTCCGTCTCTCCCAAAGCGAAGCGGAGAATGAAGTTGGGGGCATTGAAATTGAACATGCCATAGTTGAAAACAGCGTCGATATTCCGGGTAAAGTTTTCGTAGCGGATGGCAGTATGCCCGAAAAGAGAATATATTTCTCCACCCGAGGCGCAGGTCAGCAGGCTGATGCGGATCGAGTCAGCACGTTGTGCCTTCATGTTGAAAGCACAAAAAACTCCTAAAATCAGTAGAAGGATCGTTCGTTTCATTTCGGTGCAAAGATAAGCAAACTAAGAGCAGAATAAAATGAATTTATTTATTTTTTATGTTGAAGTGCCGTTAATCTTGGGGGACTGTAGATTTCCCTTCATTTTCTTGGTAAAGATAGTATAATCCATTCTCTTTGTAAAATGCTTGGAATTAAAGATGATTAACGGTAAAACTTTGCTGTATTGTTTACAGTTTGCTACATTTGTGCGATTTCTTCTCAGCCCACCCAAAAGAACGATTTCGGTTATCGCTATGTCGATGAGCATTTTGAGAAAGACAGGATTACTGATTATTAACTTGTTAAACTAAAATGCTGGAAACTAAAATCGTTTACTATGTTTACCCCTTTGACCATCGCCATTTTCAGTGGTGCATTGTCCCCTTCCTGTTTAGAGGGGCAACGCTACGTTTCCGAGCGGCTTCAGCAGTCCGTTCGAAAGCTGATGAACCTGCCCGGCTCGTTGGACGGGTTGACCGATCAGTTGAAGGGGATATTGTCCGACTGGCAGGTTGAGTTACCGGTTCCCTCTTTCCTCTTCCTTTCTTCCACGTCCCCTTTTTCTGACTTTGATGCTACTGCTGTCCTTTGCCGCTTGCGGGTAGAAGAGATGGAGTATGTAGCTACGGTGTCTTATGGTGAGCAACAGTCCACTCCCCGTTATTATTTTTATAAAGCTCTTCTTCAGGCCGAAGCCCGGTGGCTGAATCTGTTGCTGAAAGATCGAATCAGTAGGATGAACAGTGACCATGCTGCACGTCTGCTGCTGTGTGAAGTGCTCGAAGAAGTGTATTGCACCGGAGTTGCAGTGGACGATGCCTGTCGGCGGGGAGTCTCTGCCGAACTGTGCGGACAACTGAAAGGAGCATTGGCCTCGCTCTACCTGACGCTGACTATCGACTTCGGTTACTTATTACAGCCAACTGATTTTATGGATTACCGCTACCTGCTCAGCGATGTCCGCTACTTTCACCCTATTCGGGAGTCGGAAGTGCGGCAATATGACATTCTGCAAGCAGGAAACCAGGTGAAATGTCTTCTCAGCGCAGGAATCACAGCAGAACATGAAGGTACTGCCTTGCAACTTTACAATAAACTGGTGGGCTTGCTTTCCGGTCTGGAGCAGCCTCCGCATAGCGATGCTCGTTTGTGGCAAGGTTTGGTAGCACTCGAGAACTTTCTTTTCTTTCTGCTCAGCGGCCTTCCACTCCATGAGGAGAATCTTTATGGAGTGCTGACCGATCAGGCATGGATGAACGATTGCCTGAACGATCTTTGTTTCCAGCAATATGCCGGACACTTGCACTACAATGAAGGGCGTGGTGCTTCCCATTGGATTATCCGCAAACAGAAAGAGCGTTGCATCGCCTTCCTCAACCTGCTGATAACGCACGATATGAGCCTTCCACGCCAGTTGCGTAGCTATCTGCTTCGCCAGCAGGAACTTTATGAGGAAAACTATTCACGGGCCTTCATTTCCATACAACCCAGCGAAAGACTCTCTTTCGTTCCTTCACGTCCGCTCGGGGCGAAGCTTCCGGATGAGGGGGAGATACATGCTTTTCTGGCCTTCCTTTATCGTGTGACGGACGGCAACGGGGCTTATTTGGTGACTCCTGAACATGTACAGTGGTTGGAAGATGCTTTTCTCTTGTTTTTGCAGAGCGGCCAGGTTGCAATGATTCACCGGAACAGGGTGAAAGTCCTGCGAAACTATATCGGGGTGCTTTACGGTCTTTTCTTTCATTACCAGCAGCGTAGAGGAGGATGGGATAAACAGGCGTATGCTGCTTTCCTTGCATCTATTTTCGATGTGGATGTGCAGCCCGAGAATCTGATAAGTAACAGTAAAAGGTATATAGAAGCCTACGAGAAGTTTGCCGAAAAAGAGAAACTTCGCTTCACTTCTTGATGATTCGTTGACGAAACTGTTTCGTCAACGAATTTTTTTTAAGAATTTCTGCTTAAAAAAAAGACATGGCAGCCGCTGGTATGTATCGTTTTGTATTACAGGATTTTTCTAATTAAAGATTCTATATAATGGAATTTGTGAGGCTGTTGCTTTGACGATACATCTCGTCAAGCTCACGTCAATTCAAACTCTTTTTCCTTTGCCTCCCGACAAACGGAAAAAGAATATGAAACAGAATCCACTATTTTCAGAAAAGCTGGAGCAGGTACATGATAACCTGCTCAGCTTGGCACGCTTGTTGGAACGTGCCAACGTGACTCCCCGTCCCCAGATTGCCAAAGACTGGGTAGATGGGCAAGAGGTGATGAATGCGCTGCACATCAGCCAACGTACCTTGCAGAACTTACGCGATAACGGTACATTGGGATACACCACCCTGGGCAAGAAGTATTTCTACCGTATCCGGGAAATTGACGACCTGCTGCAAAACAACTATGTAATGTATAAACTCAGTGCACTGGGCAAGCATGAGAAGAACCCGGTTACTGATAATGGGAAAGGAGGCAGCAGATGAATCGCTTCAGCTTTTTCCTGGCTCCCGTCAGCAACGTGGTGCCCCACAAGACGGTGGAACTGCATCAGATCTACAACGTCATCCGCGGCGATTATTATCGTCAGCCTACTGAGGAATTGCAGCGTCTCCGCCGTCTGCAGCAGGAAGAAAAAATCACTCAGAGGGATGTGCAACGCTTCAAGGCCCGCCATTTCGACTATGCCACTTTCAGTGGAGAATTCACCCGCAGGCGCGATGATGCCCTGCTGGCCCATAGCGGACTGATTTGCCTTGACTTTGACCACATAGACCAGTGGCACGATGGCGGACGCTTGAGCGGTGTCTATGGCTTGCGCTATGCCCTGATGCACGATGCTTCGGTAGATACCGCCCTGCTTTTCCGTAGCCCCGGTGGCGATGGTTTGAAGTGGGTAGTGCCCATCGACCTGGCGCAAGGCACACATACCGACTGGTTTGAAATCCTGTCTTTCTACGTATCCCGAAACTATGGGGTGGAACCCGATCCTTCGGGACGCGACCTCTCGCGTGCCTGCTATTTGCCTTGGGACCCGGACGTGGTGATGATGAAATGGTAACTAATTTCCCCGATTCACATAAATCATAAATCTTAAAATGTCAAAACAAAAATTCAACCTAAGCGAGTGGCAACGCAATGCTGCCCTCACCCTTGGTGACGAAGTAGAAATCGTCACTTCACGTATCGAACTAACGGGCGTGGACATAGCCCCCACCTATAACGACTGGCGCGATCTCGGCTTCGCACTTGCCCAAGGGCTGGGCGAGGAAGGACGTGCTTTTTATCACCGCTTGAGCCGTTTCTACAGTAGTTATCAGCCTGCCGAAACCGAGAAGCAATACACCGCCTGCCTGCATTCCCGCGGGCGGGGCATCACGGTGAACACCTTTTTCCATCTGGCACGGCAAGCAGGGGTGGACATCAATACCCGGTTATTGCCGAATTGCCAAAATGCCAAATTGCCGGAAGCGTCTCCGGTGGCACCGGGCGGAAGCACCGCTACGCCTGCTGATGCTGAGCTCCCGGTCTTTCCGGATGAGGTATATGCTTCGCTGCCCCGTCTGCTGGATGATGTCTGCTCTTACGGCATCTCGTCCGAAGACAGCGATATGCTCTTGCTGGGGTCTCTCACTGCCCTTTCCTCTTGCCTGACGCAAGTGACGGGCATCTATGGGCAGCGGCAGGTTTGTCCTAACCTGTTCCTCTTTGTCAGTGCACAAGCCTCGGCGGGTAAGGGGCGGTTGACGCTGTGCCGTCATCTGGTAGATGTGGTGCATGCCGACCTGCGCCGCCGTAACCGGCAGGAGTGGGAGGAATACCGGCGCGAAAAGTCGCTCTATGAAAAAAACAAAAGGCAAGGGGGGCGGTGACGAACCGCAACAGCCGCCTGTCAGGATGCTTTTCATTCCGGCAAACAGCAGTGCCACGGCTCTTTTCCAGACGCTGAACGACAACGAAGGCCAGGCCCTGATGTTCGAGACGGAGGGTGATACGCTGACTACCACTTTCCGCAGTGAGCATGGCAATTACAGCGACGGGCTGCGCAAGGCTTTCCACCACGAGCCTATCACTTACAATCGCCGTAAGGACCGTGAGTATGTAGAGATAACGATGCCCCGCCTCTCGGTGCTGCTCAGTGGAACGCCGCGCCAGGTAGGAGCACTGATTCCCGATGCCGAGAACGGGCTTTTCTCGCGCTTCCTGTTCTATAACCTTCCTTTGCGACCGGTGTGGAATGATGTTTTTGCCGGGAATGATGATGATACACTCGATAGCCGTTTCCTACGTTTGGGAGGTCGTTTCTTCCAGTTCTATACTCGCCTGCTGAAGGCCGGGCCTTTACGCTTCACGCTTACGGTGGAGCAGCAGGTGGAGTTCAACCGTTTCTTCGGCAACCTGCAGGAACAGGGGTTGCAGTGCAAAGGTCCGGATATGCTCGCCTCCGTGCGTCGTCTGGGGCTGACGGCTTACCGTATCTGCATGGTGTTTTCCGCCCTTCGCCTGATGGATTATGAAGGGGATGCCCCGTTGCCGGCCACTCTTTGTTGCCGTGATGATGATTTCCATACCACCCTTCTGATGATACAGGTGTTACTACGCCATACGGAGGCGGCTTATGAAAGCTTGCAGGCCGAGGCGTCGCATACGTCGCATCCGGCCTCCGTATCTCAGGGAAATACAAGTGAGAAGCGTCGGCAGGCCTTGTTGCAAATGTTGCCCCCTGAGTTCGACCGTGCACTCTATCAGGATAAGGCACACGAAGCAGGTATTCCCACTCGTACGGCCGACCGTTACCTTATTGAGTTGTGCAATCAGGGGCGGCTGAAAAAAGAGGGGCATGGGGTGTATGCCAAGAAGTAATGATGCAATGAGGATGCTTATTTCCAGATAACTTCGTTTTCCCAGTTAACCGGAAAACCCATGGCACGGGTATCTATCGAGGGATAGGCAGAAAGTAAGCTCCTGAACCTTTCGACAAACGAGTGGTTGGGGTTGATTATATCTAACAGGTAAACAATCATGCTTAATAGAAAATAGACCTGTCGTGTGCCGCTTGCGGGAAGTGCAATAAATGGTTGGTGTGGTGAACGGGGCATCAGGGGGCGGATGCTAAGTGTCCTATTCCATAATCGACAATGATGGGCGCAAATATTACGGATATACACGATACTATGCAACCATGAAGCAAAAACGGTATCGGGTAGCCCAAAATAGCTTGCAATACTTCGCTTGGCTCTTCCGGGAAGCAGGTTGTTGTATAGAATAGACAATGTGCCGAAAGAAGTTATTTCCATAGTTATCCAACTTGGTGGAAAAGAATCAGAATACTTTGATCTGAAAGCTGTTACAAATTCTTCATCGCTACGTTGGTATTCTTCGTTTATCTTTGATAAAATATGAGCATGGCGCATTGGATTATTAAAACGGGAAGCATCGGTAAACCAATATCCATCCCATTGTGAAGAGAGGATATAGGCGGTTTGTGTACGCACAGCTACTTCTATTTTCTCCAGTTCTGTGATAATTAGCTTGCGAAGCTCACTATCGAATTTATAGATGTTGTAAGCAGCGTCAAATGTACTTCCGGGTTTGAACTGGTGGTTTGGTTTGTCTGCCAATAGAGGATACCAGTAGCCGCTCAAACGGTAATAACTGATATTGTGTAACAGGTGTAAGGCTTGGGTCTCATCAGTGAAAACAAGCCCACGCTGTTTAAGCAGAGCTATTTGGGCCGTAAAAGATATGAGTTGTTTAGGATAAGGGATTTTAGTCATTGGGGTATAAAAAATAAAAGGCTTACCCTAAGCGCGCTGATCTGACGGGAAGCGGGGTAAGCATGTTGTTGCAAAGGTAAAACTATTTTTCTGAAATACAAAACTGATGCTGGTTTTATTTTAATTTTATAAAGTCAGGAGGAAGGGGAATTCTGCTAATTCCCTGTCTGCCCCCTGTCATCTCCGTACCATCTCCGTGTCTATGACTATGGACTTGGTACGGAGTTGGTATGGACTTGACACGGAGATGGTAAGAACTTGGTATATAAAAATAAAATCCTTACATTTGCATTAGAATACTTTTGTCTTGAAGTGATAATGCTATGAAAGAGCTTCTCTTGCAAGCCGTGCTCGATGCCGGCACCTGCGGCATCACGCCGCCAGCCCTCTGCCGATGGCTGATCGCTCTTACGGGTGGTCCGGTTGAAGGTGCAACGGGCAATGCACGGAAGTTTTATCACACACCTTGTCCCGATGTACTGGAAATATGGTTTCAAGATACATTGTCCCAACAGGCTGAAAACGTAATTTGTTACAGTCGCATTTCCTTCCGTCCGCTTCTTCCTGCTTCTGCTGCTACTTCCTCCACCGCTACGGATTGCCGGATCGCAGTGGAGGTGCTTCCTCCTGAACAAATATACACGAGCATCCCTTTGTCGGAAATGGGATTGGTGGGAGCTTCCCCCCGTTTGGTGGCTGTAGACGGGTGGGTGGTGCCGCACGGTTCGCTCAGTCGCGGGCCCATGGGAAGCCTGAACCGTGCGTATGCCGTGCTCACTCCTGCTTTGACTGCCCGGTTGGGAGTCTCTTTCCATACGGAACAGCAGGCGGCGGTTTCTGCCGGCCCTTATGATGTTTTGCGTCAGGAGGTGGAACGATTGCTGTCACTTTGTTTCCCCGGAGGCGGTGAGGTGGAGGGGTGTCCCCTTCACGTATCGCTCCGATTGAATGAAGTGTCTGCCGATTGCCTGCTGAATACGAATGCCGACCATCGCTTGTTACGGTTCGGATCATCGGGAGAGGGGAGTGCTCCCCGCAGTGCTTTTCCTCTTTACGGTGCCCGCCAGCCGGGACGATACCGTTATCTCAACATCACGATGCTCTATCCACGGGGAGAGCTGGAGACTGCCCGTCGGCTTTTCCAGCTTTTTGCTCCCACTGCCTCCCTGATGGCAGTGGAACCTGTGGGAGATGTGGACAGGTGGGTGCCATACGATGTGGACGATCATGCCGTAGATACACTGACACAGGCACTTTATCATCAGTCGGGGATGGATGCGCCCGGCGTCGGACGGCTTTATTGTCTGCTCACACCTTCGGGCAGTGTTGCCGGTACGCTGCTCCGGCAGCAACTTTCAGTCCGGCTTCGCAGGCTGGTTCGTTCATTGGGGGCATTCTATTGGGGACCTGTTCCGCTACATGCCATTGGGGGTGAGGCTTTCAGCAGACACCTGCCTACGGTGGCCTCGCGTTTGCTGGTACAGATGGGCGGTGTGCCCTGGGTGCCCCGATGCTTTGCTTCGCAGAATACCGACCTCATCGTAGGATGTTCACATTCGCGCCTTTCGCAGAGCTTTGAACCTTTCTGTGCGGCGACGTTCTATAATGATCCTTTGCAGTTCTGTCATTGCGATCTCTGCAAGCCTGCCGAACGATTCCCGTTGTTCTTTCCGGAATATTTCCAGATGGCTTACGGACGTTTTTGTACCGCCCACGACAACCGTCCGCCTGAGCGCTTGGTGATTTATTGCCATCACGACTTTCCTGTAGAGCCGCTGGCTTCTTTTGTGGCGTGGATGGGGAAGTTCCCGGCGGCTGTGCCGGTGGTATGGGTACGGGTGCGACGTACAACGGGCGCCCAACTTCGGCATTATGCCCCTGACGCACCGGGAGGTATGCCTCCTGCGGGTACTTGCTTGCGCCTGGATGATGATACTTTTCTTCTTTTTTGCCGGGACTTTGTTCCTTCTCCCGGTTCTCGTGGCGGCTTCTATCCTTATCCGCTCGAAGTCAACCTGAAGTGCTTATGTCCGGATGGACAGTTGCTTTCACTTTCCCCGGAGGAGGTGGAGGGAGTGCTGGTACAGGCCTGCCAGTTAGTTTGGGCCAATCCGGAGTGTTTGGATGGTAATCCCTTGCCGCTTGTACTGTCGCATACCGACCGCCTGGTGCGTCATCACTGCCAAGAGCGGCGGGTGGAGGTGGCGGACCGGAATGTCATCCGGGAGGAGTTTGGCAATTTGGCATTTTGACGGTTTGGCAAGTAGTTACAGGGCTACAAGCTACAGGGCTATGAGCTACAGAGCTATTTGACGCAAACCGACGCAAAAATCACACGTTTCAGGAATCCCCCTTCTTTCCGCTTTACCTTTGTGACAGCTGAACGGCGGATGCGCTTGCATGACCGTGCTGCTGCAGAAGCATAGTGCTTGCCTGCTGCCGCTTGTCCGTTTCAGCTTTGAGACTTGGACGCATTGTCCGGTCCTGATCCCTAAAAATATGACAATTATGGGAGAAATCAAACAAGGAATCCTTGGAGGATTCAGCGGAAAAGTGGGTACCGTGATCGGTAGCACTTGGAAAGACGTGAGTTATATGCGTGCAATGGCCATCAGTGTCAGCAATCCACGTACCCCGAAACAACAAACACAACGCGGCAAGTTTGCCATGAGCTTGAATTTTCTGCGTTCCATTACCCCTTACGTTCGCGAAGGGTACAAGACTTATGCTTTGAAGTGTACGCCTTTCAATGCAGCGATGTCCTACAATTTGCGCTATGCAATCAGCGGGTCTGCGCCCGATCTTGCCATTAATTATGAACATGCGCTGGTGGCCCGTGGCAGCCTGATGCCTGTCTTCAACGCTTCGGCTTCCGTGGCGGACGGCAAGCTGACTCTGACGTGGAAGGACAACAGCAAGATGGGTGATGCCGAGGCTGACGACATGGCTATGCCGTTGGTTTACAACAAGGCTCGCGGGGAGGCCGTCTACGACCTTAATGCTGCCGCCCGTGCCGATGCTACTGCCGAACTGGCCTTGCCCGATAACTGGGCTGACGATGCGCTGGCCGTTTATCTTGCTTTCCGCAGTGCGGACGGTACCCGTGTGACCAACAGTATCTGCCTGAAGAATGACGCTTACGAAGGCAGTGGTTCCGAAGGCGGTGGTGGCAATAGTGGCGGTTCCGGTGGCGACGGTGGCATCGAAGATGACCCGCTGGGATAAGGTCTAAAGCCGAGGGCTTTAGAAATTAAAGATTAAAGAATTAAAAATGAAAGGCTGCGCAGCTATTCATCATTAGACATTAAATTACATGAGAACAATCAACTACATCGTGGTGCATTGCAGCGCCACCCGCGAGGACCGTCCTTTTACGGTAGAGGCTCTCCGCGCCGTGCACCTCAGCCGTGGTTTCAGTGATATCGGTTACCATTACTACATCCGCAGGGATGGTACGGTGGTGAGAACCCGTCCATTGGCTCTTGCAGGGGCACATGTGAAGGGGTACAATAAGTATAGTATCGGAATTTGCTATGAAGGCGGGCTGGATGCCCGGGGGTGCCCGAAGGATACCCGTACACCGGAACAGCGTGCCGCCTTGCGACTGCTGGTACATCAACTTTTGCGCCGTTTCCATGGCGAAGTGCGCGTCTGCGGTCATCGCGATCTCAGTCCGGACAGGAATGGAGACGGGGTGGTGGAGCCGGAGGAGTGGGTGAAGGTATGCCCGTGCTTCGAGGTGGCTACGGAATTGTGAGCCTTATGAACTCAAAAAAACAAAAACTTATAAACTCAAAAAGTATGAAGATCAATAAATCAGTTTGGGATATGATCCTGAAAGTCGTCATCGCTGTAGCTTCGGCAATAGCCGGGGTGGTAGGGGCGAATGCAATGAATTAGTAAGCACTGTCTTAATGAATTAGCAAGTACCATCTCATTTGAGATAGTACTTGCTTCAATCAATTAATCCATTTACAACAGATAATCATTATGAGAAATATTCTATTTATTCTATTATTAGCGTTGGGCACCCTTGCCCATGCACAGGGAGGTCAGGAACTGCAACAGTTCTACACCCCCAATACGTATGCCTTTGCCCGCTACGGTGACCTGCCCGTTGACTACAGCACCGGTCTTCCGCAAATCAACCTTCCGCTGACCTCCATCAGCGACCGCGACATCAAGGTGGATGTTTCACTAAGCTATTACGCATCAGGTATCAAGGTAGACCAGGAAGCCTCGTGGGTAGGCCTGGGATGGAGCCTGAATGCAGGCGGCATGATCACTTGCCAGCTTCGGGGAGCACCCGACGAGATGGATGCCAAGACGGGAAAGATGCGTCGTGTGAATCTGCGCTTTAAAAATGATCATGTGGAAACCATGGACCAATACATCAAAGCCGAAAGGAGCAACTGGGTGAGTGCGGCCGACCTGAGACCTAACAGCTTCGATCCTGCACCGGATATCTTCTTTTTCAATTTCTGCGGAAGAACCGGAAAGTTCTACCTGGATGAAAACGGAAAAGGGCGTATGATCAATCAGGATGACTGTATCATAGAGTTCCAGCCGGACGGCACTTTCAAGATTACGGACGAAAAAGGGGTAGTATATCTTTTTAAGGATAAGGAATACGCTTATTACGGTGCGATAAAGGATAACTGCACTTCCGGATGGTATCTTTCGTCTATTACAAGTCCTGCCGGGGGCAGCATCACTTTCACTTATGTAAGTGGCGGTACGCTGGGAACGAGTGTCATCCACCGCATTGATGATTCTTGCTATATGACCCTCAATAAAGATCTCAATACGCATGAGATTCCCCCCAGCTACCTGCGGCCTGCCATTGTCGATAACTCCAATGAAGGGATAACCGGACTTGTGGTCAGCCGCATTACTGCTTCTTCGGGAGCACACATCGACTTTACGTGCAGCAGCGAGAACCGTAAGGATGCCCACAGCATACGGGGGAGCATGCTTGAGAGTATCACTTCTTATAATTCGGCAAACGACATTTATAAAAAGTACAAACTGTTCTATGGCTACTTTGAACCGGATGAAAGGCATAAAATAGCCGCTTCATATTACCAATACCTGAACTATCGCCTGCGTCTGGAGAAAGTACAGGAACTTCCGTCTACAGACACATCGGCACTTCCTCCCTATCGTTTTTCATATTATGGAGACGGTGGTTCCAAGACGGATAATATATATGCATTGCCTTACCGGTTGTCGCCTTGCCAGGACCACTGGGGATACTATAATTATACGGATAACAAGACCATTTTTGCGAATAACGCGGCGAATGAACCTTTCTACATTGACCCGTGGTACAGGGAGTTGGCTTACGGCAGCATGGAGACGGCATGGATGAACAGTTATAAGGTAACCGGTGGCGGTAGCCGGGATATGGATACTGAGGCGGTCAAGGCCTGTACTTTGAAGAGAATCACGTATCCCACGGGCGGCTATACGGACTTTGATTTCGAAACGCACGATGTCAACTATACATTAGGGAAAATCGGCATCGGCGGCCTGCGCGTCAAGAAGATAACAGACAATGATGAGAATGGCAACCAGAAAATCCGTAACTACGAGTATCCTTATTATTCGTGGGGAGAGAGCAAGTATCATCTGGTGGAAAATTTGTATCATGTCTGGTATCATCAGGATCTTGACGAATACAGCCATTTGGGAGTGTGCAGGGATTATCTGGCAGGCTACGGAGTTCCTGCCGACCTCATTGATTCACCGGATATCCTGCAAATCACATCTTTCCCAGCCCTGACTCTGGGTGTGGAAGGTGACTTCATGTACCCCAATGTGACGGAATACATAAGCGGGCAGGGACGCACGGAGTATACCTATACTTATGAAACGAACCATGAACCCTATATCCGACCGGGGGATGATGTCACGGCTCCCGACTGGTTCCGTTCTTCCTACATCTACATAAATTCGGGCGGGGTAATCCCTTCCACTATTTTGGGGGGCACGGCTACTTCTTACACTTTCCCTTTCATGACGGACGTCGACCTGGGCTGGATGCGCGGGCAGTTGGAGAAGCGTGAGGTGTATGGCGAAGACGGCTGGCTGGTGGAGGCTGACTATATGACCTATGAGGAGTGTCTGCTGGGCGTGGAAGCCGGAGGCAAGGCGGTGCAATTCAATGAATACGAGTTTCTCTTTGCCCGGGATTACTTGACAACCGGACGATCACGGTTGGCACAGGAGACTCATGAGGTTTATGGCGACAAGGGTGGGGTCTTACGTACCACGAAAGAATATACGTATGCCCCGGATTATCATAAGCTGGTGTCGGAAGTGAAGGAAACGGCAAGTGATGGTAGCGGGATTGTGACAAAGTATTATTATCCGCACGATTACACTTCTACTGCCAATGCAGCCCTTCAGACAATGAAGGATAAGCACATCCTCCTTCCGGTAGATGTACGCTCGTACAAAGGTGGGCGCCTGGTATCGGGTGAGCAGACCAAGTACAATGCATACGGCCAGCCGGAGACTGCTTACCGTGCGGAAACCACGGCTACGGAGATTGCTTTCAACAAGGATACACCTTTCACATTCACAGCCTACCTGTGGCGTACGTATGATGCTAACCGGCTACTTGTATCCGAGAAAACACGTGAGAATGGCCTGAAGTATACTTACTTGTGGTCGTACGGCAACCAGTATCCTGTGGCACGGATAGAAGGTGCGGATTACAGCGATGTGACCGGCTGGTTGAGCAGTGCCTCGGTCGGATTGCCAAACACGCTGACCCGCCCTTCGGATATTGAGAGCCGGCTGGCTTCCATTCGAAATGCCCTTGCCTCCAAAGACGTATTGGTCACCACCTATACTTATCTGCCGCAAGTGGGCATGACGGGTATGACGGATGCCAACGGTAAAACTACCGGCTACGTATATGATGATTACCGGAGGCTGTCTCTGGTAAAGAACCATGAGAGCAAGGCTGTGATGCAGTATAAATATAATCTTTACGACTAACCCTAAAAAGAAACAATGCGTATGAAACGATTTAGTATATTCCTATTATTCCTGATAGTCGGTTGTGCCCTGAATGCACAGGATGACTACCGGAACTACGTGCTCAGTCGCACGATGCTGAATGGGACAGGAACGTCCTATCTGGACAATATCACTTATTACGATGGACTGGGACGTCCTTTCCAGACGGTAGAGAAAGCGGTGCAGAGTGGTTTGCCCGTAAACAAGAACCTTGCCACCCTGCAGGAATATGATGCTGCCGGACGCGAATGGAACAGTTGGCTGCCAGTGTTTGCCGGTTCTTCCGATTATCTTGCTCCCGCCAGTATCAAGAGCAGTGCACCTGGAAATTACGACAATGACAGCCGGCCTTACAGCCAGCCGGTTTATAAAGCTTCGCCGCTAAACCGCCTTACAGCACAATATGGCCCGGGAGCAGCCTGGTATAATGCCGAGCGCCCGGTAAAGACGGAGTATCTGCTGAATACGAATGCTTCCCCATTGAAGTGTATCAAGTATGGCGTAAGCTCTACAGGAGGGCTGACCGGTAATTCTACTACTTTCTATACTTCGGGCGAACTTTCTGTAGTGAAGACTACGGACGAAGACCTGAACGTAAGCTATTCCTTCACCGACAAACAGGGGCGCACGGTGCTTACCCGCCAGATGAACAACAGCGAGGAACATGACACCTATTATATATATAATGATAAGGGGAATCTTTGCTTTGTGCTTCAGCCCAAATATCAGGAGTCGGCGGATCTTGGCAAGTATGCTTTCCAATATGAATATGATGCTCGCGGACGTTGTACGAAGAAGATACTTCCGGGTGCTGATTTTGTGGAATATACATACAATGACGCGGACCAGCTGGTCTACTCCCAGGATGGCAACCAACGGGCGCAGGCTACCAAGAAATGGACTTATTATCTGTATGACAAGTTCGGCCGTCTGACCGAACAGGGGGAGACTGAGAGTATAGAAAATCATTCTGTTTCCGAACTCCAACTTTCTAACTGTTATGATGGGTATGGCTTTTTAGGTACTACCGGCTTCGACGATATTGTTTACAGCATAAATGAAGCTGACAAAAAATACGGCAAGGGCATGCTGACCGGAAGCTCCGTTGCTGTTCCCGGCAGTTTCTCCCGGATTTATACTGCGTATTATTATGACGCAGAGGGACGTATGGTGAAGAGTGTGCAAAATAATCTGCTTGACGGGTTTGATGTAACTGAAACGGCTTATACTTTCAGTGGCAATCCTTCTGTGGTGACACATGTTCACAGCGCAGCCGGTAATGACAGGTTGACTGAGACGTATGCTTACAGTTACGATCACAATGACCGGCTGGCTAAGGTAGAACACACCTTGAACGGTATTAAAGTGACCCTTGCAGACTATATCTATGATGACCTCGGACGTCTGGAGCAGAAGAACCTGCACGGTCTTCCGCTTCACCGGCAGGAATACAAGTATAATGTGCGCGCCCTCTTGACAAGCATCTCCGGTAATTTCTTCGGTGAATCGCTTTATTACCATACGGGTGATAATCCTGTAAAGTGCTACAATGGTAACATCAGCAGTGTGAAGTCTAGCTTCAACGGTCCTCCTCGCGAGCGTTACTACCAATTCCGTTACGACGGGCTGAACCGTTTGACCGACGCTCATTTTAGTGGCTCTGCCTATGACCCTAAATTTCCTGCGGGGAACTTTGCCGAGCACGTCACCGCTTATGACAAGAACAGCAACATTCTTGGTCTCAGTCGTTACGGCCAGACGGGTGCCGGCAGCTTCGGTCTGATCGACAGCCTGACCTACAGCCTGCAGGGCAACCGGATAACGCGTGTGGACGATGCTGCCACTGCTTCTGCCTATGGTGGTGGATTTGAATTTAAAGATGCTGTAAAGCAGGACAATGAATACGTTTATGACGCCAACGGTAATTTAACAAAAGATTTAAATAAAGGAATCGTTGGAATTCAATATAATTATTTAAATTTGCCAAACAAGGTCACGTTCGGCGATGGCAGCACCATTACTTATACGTATGCGGCAGACGGCACGAAGCTCCGCACATTGTATAAAGTGGGTTCTACTACCACGACAATGGACTATTGTGGGAACGTGATCTATGAAAATGGTGTCCGTAAGTATCTTCTTACCGAAGAGGGTTATGTTTCCTTGAGCGACGGTATATACCATTACTTCTACCGTGATCATTTGGGGAATGTCCGTCTGGTGATGGGAAACTCCACGAGTAGCGGGGGACAGGTTGAGGAGCGTAATGACTATTATCCTTTTGGCGGTCTGATAGCTGACCTCGGTAGTGTGCAGCCTTACAAGTATAATGGCAAGGAACTGGATACTAAGAAAGGGCTGAACTGGTATGATTATGGGGCAAGGCAGTATGATGCAGCGCTGGGAATCTTTACTACGGTAGATCCTTCATCCGAAAAGTATTACCCGACCTCTCCTTATGTTTATTGTGGAGGTGATCCTATAAATAGGATAGATCCTACAGGAGCGGATTGGTATAAGGATAGTGACGGCAATTATCATTGGGCTGAAAGAGGAGACAATATAACTGAGGGCTGGACATGGGTCGGTTCTTCGGTCTCTATAGAAATCAGTAAAAGTAAGTATGTCAATTACTATGAGAACGGTGGTATTGTAGCCAACAAGCCTGTCAATGCTTTTGATCTGATCGCTTCCAGCCCTAAGTTGCAGAATCTTTTTCTTGGTGAGAATAGTCTGTTATCGGAGGCTTCCAAGTCAAGGCTGTTCAATGGACTTGTAAATCGTTCATTGAATAGTATTGGGATACCGGTTGGTCAAGCTTTGGTGGGTTATGCAGCTGTCGAATTTGGTGGAATTGCCTTAGGAAAGATTTTTGGCTGGGGAGCTAAGGGCTTAGTGAACTTATTAGGGAAAAGTGGGGCTAAAGCTGCAACTCAAACTGGTGTCAATACATTAACAGCTAGTGAATATCTTCGGATAGAAAATGCTGCAACTCGAATAAATATGCCTATAAATGTTGTCGGTAGTCGTGCGTCTGGTACAGCAACGGCATATTCTGATTGGGACTATATTATTGAGGGAATAAATAAACATAATTGGAATAAAATAAAAAATTCTCTTCCAGGCGCACGGTCTATATTAGACAATACACCACGGAATATAGATCTTATAAAGGAACCTCTTGATAGAACAAAACCATTTATAACAATTTATCCACGATAATAGTTTATGAAGTTTGAGCATGAAATATTAATTAATAAGTACGGTCAGGATCTAATAGATCTAGATCAACTAGTACTTCTGTATAAAAGCTTTGGAGAAGATTATAAAAGGTCTTTTATTCACGGTCTCATAACTTTGATAATGCAATCAAAGCCTAAAAAGGAAGACATTAAAATAGCTATATGTAATAGTTGTTTAAAGGAGAGTTATACACCATGTGTTTTGTTAAAAAAGGATTTGTCACAATCTAATCTTTATAAAATTGGAGGATTGCCCTCCTATGAATTAGAGAAAACCGTAGTCTTATTTCTAAATTTATTTAGAGTAGCTTATAAACGTAGATTTGAGAAAGAAAGGAATAATATTTATAAATGGTGGTATTGGGACTTGTCTGATAGTAGAAATCTAAAAAGAATTGAGGATGGAAAATTGACGATGGATTGATTTTCTGTCCGTTCAGTCGAGTATGTTATCCGGCTGAAATACTAAAATCTTCAATCAATTAATTGAATGATCCCTACCTTTTACAACAAAACACAGAGGTAGGGATCTTCTTGGCTTATATCTCTTATCATGACGAGCTTGAGCGTTCTTTTCTAACGGCACAAAAGCTATATTCAACAATGCTCCTTTCAACAAGAACTTCTTTACAGTCTGGTTAACAACCTACGATAATGGCAATTTAGCACAAGATTTAAACAAAGGTATAGAGGATATTCAATACAATTGCTTAAATTTGCCAAGACTGATAAAGTTTAAGGATCAGAGTACTATTACTTATACTTATGCGGCAGACGGGACAAAGCTGCGCGTGGAACATAAGATAGGAAATAGCACTACCCGGACGACTTACTGCAGTAATGTGATCTATGAGGATGGTACAGCCAAGTGTTTATTAACGGAAGAAGGTTATGTCTCTTTAGACGGTCGGGAATATCACTATTACCTGAAGGACCATCAGGGAAACAACCGGGTACTGGTTAACAAGAACGGTGGCGTAGAAGAAATCAACCATTATTATCCATTCGGAGGCGTCTTTGCAAGTGAGGAGAATGTGCAGCCTTATAAGTATAATGGTAAGGAACTGGATACTAAGAAAGGGCTGAACTGGTATGATTATGGGGCGAGAATGTATGATGCGGCGCTGGGGAGATTTACTACGGTGGATCCTTCATCCGAAAAGTATTACCCGACCTCTCCTTATGTTTATTGTGGAGGTAATCCTATAAATAGGATAGATCCTACGGGAGCGGATTGGTATAGAGACGAATATGGTAATTATCATTGGGTCAAAGCGGGAACTAATGTCACTGAAGGATGGACTCCTTTAAGTCCCAATTTATCTATAGAAATAGAACCTGCTGTAACTTCTGGTAATCCTCTGGTAGCTCCAGATGTGGATGCTATTACTGGTGCTGCTCCTCGCGCTTCTTTGTTTACAGAAGAAAGAATCAGTCAATTCGAAATGGGTAATGCCATTGATTTACCCATTCCGATTGGAGGTCTTGTAGCACCAGCTATGGAGGGTGTTTCACTTTCTTCGGGTGCTCTTATATTAACGATTCCGATACTCCTTCAAGGAGACGAGTCTCCTGCCTATGTGAAAGAGGCTACTGATAGTAAGAAAAATGAAAAGCATGGGGATAGTGGAAGAACTATGGAAAAAGCAAAGAAGAAAATGGGGGAACTGGACAATAAGCTACAAAATAAAAATTTGAATAGGAAAGATAAAAATAGAATGAAAAATAAAAAGAGACATATTCGTGAAGATGGAGAATTTAAAAATAAAGGAGAGGAACATAGTCATGGGAACACAAAACGGTAAAATAACTTTTATCCCCCAGCAGGGAATTGTGGCAGACAATAAGAAAGGAGTGACTGCATTCTTTAAATTTGGAGAAGATGTGCGGGAGCAACTTGTTTTTCCTTATACTGTAGAGAGGCACCGAATTCGACATGAAAATAATGAAGGTAAGTATTATTCATTATATATGTTTTTTGATGAAAGCCTTAGGGTGTGGACAGCGAAAGGACTAACTAAAATTTCAGGATTTTGTTGTTATAAAAGCTTTATTTTTAAGGGATATGAACTTATCGGAATGGACTTAGAACGATTTTTGCAACTAAATCTTTTTCATTTAGATTATATAGATGAGGATTATTATAGTGTTGCACCTGGGATAAACTTTAGACACTATAAAGTCTATTATAACTTAGCATTTCAACTGTCCATATATATTTGGAGAAAGAAAATCCGTGTGGTTTTAGTCTGTGGCTTTTTTTTCGAAAAAAAAATGTATGAAGATCCTGATTATTTGGAAATATTTAAATTAAAAAAAATCGAAGATTAGTACAGTATATGTAATGTCTTCCGTTCGATATTATTATGCGACTGTATCGAGTACTAAGATTCTCAATCCACTAATCTAATTTGTCCCTATCTCTGAATATGAATATTTGCAGAGATAGGGATTTCTTATCTGGACTATATCACTTGTCATAACGAGCTGGAACACCATTTATTATACGGTACAAAAGGCTGCTCAATAATACTATTTTAAATAAGAATATCTTACAGCCTGATTGGCAACCTTACGATGACGTTGACCGGTAATCAGCTGAACCGTGTGGATGATGCCTCCACAGCTTCTGCTTATGGTGGTGGATTCGAATTTAAAGATGCTGTGAAACAGGATAATGAATATGCTTATGATGCCAATGGTAATTTAACACAAGATTTAAACAAAGGTATAGAGGATATTCAATACAATTGCTTAAATTTGCCAAGACTGATAAAGTTTAAGGATCAGAGTACTATTACTTATACTTGTGCGGCAGACGGGACAAAGCTGCGCGTGGAACATAAGATAAAATACCACTACCCGGACGACTTACTGCAGTAATGTGATCTATGAAGGTGGTGAAGCTAAGTGTTTATTAATGGGAGAAGGTTATGTATCTTTGGATAACGGAGAGTTCTGTACACCTGATGGCGGAAAAGTATTATTAAGTAAGCTTCTGTGAATTATTGCTCTTTTGATTTCGTAAATAAAGTGTGATTAAAGGTATATATAATATATAGGGAATGGTGATTCATGGGCATTGAAGGAGGATGGGGAATGAAGAAAAATATATTTTTTTGTATAATATCATTGTTGTATCTTCTTGTGTGGGGATATTATAGTAAAGTGATAGAAATAGCACAAGGTGGAAATGGATTGGGAGGTGCTTTAATTTTGTGCTATGCAGCTATTATTTATACTATTTTTGAGATACTATTTGTGTATAAAGAACATAGAAGGTTAGAAGTCTTATTCTATATATTAATTTATATTGTATGCATTTTCCCGTTTGTGATACAGATGTTTTTATGGGTAAGTACAAACAAATTATCATTTGGACTTTATTATTTTGTTCAGTCGAATATTTTATTTGGCTGAACAGGGTATTAAATGTTTGCGAAATTTTGTTCCAAGTATTTCATTTAAAGAGATCATTAAAAACAATCCGAATAAACAATATATGCAACGCATAAAAATATTGAAAACAGATGAATGATTTTATTGGAATAATAAAGAAAATAAGGTTGACTCCTATTCTTATTTATTCACTGATATTAATTATAGATAATCTTTTTTCTATGCCATTTATCAGTGGGGTTAACCAAGGGGCTATAGGAAATGTAATTTCACTTTTAATAATAATATTATCTGTGATAGTTCTTGTAATAGAACGTTTTATTTCGTTTGGGAGTTACAATAAAAATCTCTGTATAATAGAGTTTGTACTCATAGCTATCACAACATTTTTTTATTGGTGTATTTTTTATTCATTGCCATTGTCAACAATGAATAGGCTTATTATGAATTGAAATAATCTACGAGGGTATGTAATAGAAAGAAATAGATAATGATAAAAAGAAATATATTAAACTTTATTTTGCCTTTGTATTGGGGCTTACAAGGAGTTTTTCTTCTTTCGATTCAGTCTATAGGTGCAATAATTGCTGCAGTAATTCTGCTGACAATATCCCTATTGAAAGTAATCTTGAGGAATCCTAATTGTGATATTCTGTTTTTAGTAGTATGTTTCTTCTATTCTGTTTGTTTATGTGTTACTATATTTCTTTTATATTCTCTTTTCGAAATATCTATTCTATTGCCTATATTTACAGTCGTAAATTTCTTGGTGATTGTATGTATGTTAAGGTTGTATGGGCATTGATAAGTTCATTCTATTTTGGCGATATGACGAGTTTAGATATGGAATAATATTAAAAAGGTAAGAATATGGCTATTAAATTTATATTTTCTTTTTTATTGATGATGGCTTCCGCATCGCTATATGGGCAAAGCAAAATAGTGAATGAAAGTGTTATCTACTCAAGTGATACCAGCCCTTATAAGAAAGAGGTACAAAGTAGTACATTTTTTGAAGTTGAGACTTTTTTGCCTGTATGTAAATCAATATTAGATACCACTAAGTCATCTAAACATGCTGTCTTCTATTACATTAAAAAGGAATTTCAAAAGGTATCTACAGATATATCTTACGTAGGTGGAAATGAGTCTTTAAGAGAATATCAAGATAGTCTTTATTGGGCTAATTATAATGGTGATGAAGTAAATGGTTCTTGTCTTTATACTATCCTCTTTAATGATAAACTTAAAATACGGGAAATAAGAATTATAAAAAGAGGCGGATATGATAATTCTAAATTTGATTATGATGGACTTATCAAGAAGATACTCTTATCCACGGAAGGAAAATGGCAAAGAGACGAAAAACTGCCTTCTGAAAACTGGTATTTTACAATAGGGCGTTTTATGGTAAGGTAAGATGGGCTGCTTTGTTTTGCTAAATGTTAGATTCGGTTATATCAAGATAAGTGTTTTTAATTATGTCACACTTTATTGAGGCAAATATTTATTGGATTGTGGCTATTGTAAATCTGATTCCAGTTTTACTTTTAGTCTTGTTTGTTACGTTTGGAAAAATAAGAAGTAATCCATTTATAATATTTATCAAGAGTGTGTTTGGTTATATTGCACTGTTTCTTGTGTTGGTATTAGTCGTTTTATCTATTGATATGAGTCTGGCGATGACAGTTGTCCTGATAATAGTGCTTCAAATGATATATTTCCCCATCGGCGGCATGTTGCTTCTATTTCTTTGTGTTAGTACTGATATGAACTGGGTGAAAGATAATTGGAAAAGGATGTTGCTGTCCTTTGTTATATTACTTCTTTGGGTGTTATGTGGTGTAATTTATGTAATTCAATGTTGAGTTAGTAAGAATATTAATCTTTTGAATTCTATGATTAAGTAATTGCTTATTTATCCTTTTTGCCTCTAATTCACATAAAAAAGACTCAACGAAGAGCTTATTTCAGGGAAAAGTCGTATTTTTGGAAAAGAGTTGTTTTATAACTTTTAAAAAAGAATCGAATATTATGATGGAGAAAACATTGGTCATTTTGAAACCATGCACCCTGCAAAGAGGCTTGGTAGGTGAGATCACAAATAGATTTGAACGTAAAGGCTTACGTCTAGCCGGTATGAAGATGGTGCAGCTGACGGATGAAATACTTAATGAGCATTACGCCCACTTAAGTGCAAAGCCGTTCTTTCAGCGTGTGAAGGATTCAATGATGGCATGCCCGGTCATTGTGTGTTGTTTTGAGGGAGTGGATGCGATTGAAGCCGTAAGAACACTGACAGGTCCTACCAACGGAAGGAAGGCTGCTCCCGGCACTATTCGCGGAGATTACAGCATGAGCTTTCAGGAAAATATAGTTCACGCTTCCGATTCGCTTGAAGCTGCAGAAGTGGAGTTGAAAAGATTTTTTAAACCGGAAGAAATATTCGAGTATAATCAAGCTACATTCGACTTCCTTTACGCTAATGATGAATATTGATAGAAAAAAGAAAACCAATTCAATTAAAATAGTATCTTTGCGCCCGGAAAAATAATCAGTATTCAGTGAATCTCGTTATTGATATTGGAAATACGGTAGCAAAAGTTGCTGTCTTTGACGGCTTTTCACTTTTGGAAGTGGTATATGACTCCAAACAGAATTTGGAGCATCTGAAAGATATTTATCATAAATATCACTTTGAAAAGGCGATTGTTGCAACCGTAATAGACTTGAGCGAACAGGTGTTGGCGCAGTTAGCATTACTTCCTATACCGGTACTCTGGCTGAATGAAAAGACTCCGTTACCGGTGGAAAATCTGTATGAGACTCCTCAGACATTGGGCTATGACCGTATGGCGGCTGTAGTAGCTGCTAACGAACAGTTTCCTGGCAGAAATATCTTGGTGATTGATGCCGGCACATGCATTACGTACGAATTTGTGGATGCTGAAGGACGCTATCACGGCGGGAATATTTCACCCGGTTTGCAAATGCGTTTTCGTGCACTTCACCAGTTTACCGGACGTTTGCCGCTGGTGCGGCGTGAAGGGCGTGAACTCCCGATGGGAAAGGATACTGAGACTGCCATCCGCGCTGGGGTGCTGAAAGGTATGGAATATGAAATTTCGGGTTACATAATGGCTATGAAACATAAATATCCTGAACTTTTGGTTTTTTTAACGGGCGGGGATGATTTTTCTTTTGATACAAACTTAAAAAGTATCATCTTTGCAGACAGATTTTTAGTGTTGAAAGGATTAAATCGAATTTTAAACTATAATAATGACAAGATTTAGACAAACACTTTTGGTGCTTTTGCTCACGATATTATCTGGGGCGACGGTCGCTCAAAATAATACAAATTCTCCCTATACACGATACGGATACGGACAGCTGGCAGACCAAGGGTCGGGTAATAGTAAGGCAATGGGTGGCATTGCTTATGGCTTACGTGACAAGTATCAGACTAATTTTGCGAATCCGGCATCCTATACGGCGGTCGATTCGTTGACTTTTATGTTTGATGGGGGGATTTCCATGCAGAATACCAACTTCAGTGATGGAACTGTTAAAAAGAATGCCAAGAACTCCAGTTTTGACTATATCACTATGCAGTTCCGCCTTTCCAAATGGGGAGCTATGAGTATAGGATTGTTGCCTTATTCCAACGTTGGTTATACAATGGCTAGTTATCAGGAAAACACGGAATATCCGGAGAATTCAGCCAGTACGACTTATGCCGGTGAAGGTGGTTTACACCAACTTTATTTGGGTGCGGGTTTTAAAATATTTAAAAATCTTTCTGTTGGTGCGAACATTTCGTATCTTTGGGGAGATATCACACATACCCGTAGCCAGTCATTTCCGTCTAATTCGACTGTAATGCCTTTGACTACGGTTACGGGCATGGAAATTACAAGCTATAAACTTGATTTCGGTGCACAATATACACACCAGTTCAGCAAGAAGCATGTTGCTACGTTAGGTGTCGTTTTTTCACCGGGACATGATTTAAATAATGACGCGTATATACAAAACCAGAAGGGTAATTCTTCGACGGGGTATACTACGACGCAAAAAGATACAATATTGACAATGGGTATTCCTATGACATTGGGTGCCGGTGTGACATATGTATATGATAATCGCCTTACAGTGGGTGCGGATGTTATGTTTCAGAAATGGAGTAGTACGACGTTTATGAATAATCCGGATGTTTTCTGTAATCGTGCCAAGATTGCTGTGGGTGCAGAGTATGTTCCTAATTTATTGGGAAGAAGTTATCTTTCACATATTAAATATCGTTTGGGAGCTTATTATTCCAAACCTTATTATAAGATAGATGGGGCGCGTGCTGCGAATGAGTATGGAGTCACTGCCGGTTTTGGATTGCCTTTGCCGCGTAGCCGTTCTGTATTGAGTATTTCAGCACAATATGTGAGAATGCAAGGTACGGAAAGCAGATTTTTGAATGAGAATACATTACGTCTTTGTATTGGCGTGACATTCAATGAACAATGGTTCTGGAAACGTAAAGTTCAGTAATTAGTAATTGAAGAATAGACAATATAACAACTAAAATTTAAATACAATGAAGATTAAAACGCTTGTAGCTGTCTTGCTCCTTTCGGGTGGAGTAACCAGCGCTTTCGCACAGACTGAAGATTGTAATAAGAACAGTAGTATTTCTCATGAAGCGGTGAGAGCAGGTAACTTTAAGGATGCTTATTTGCCGTGGAAAGAAGTTCTGAAGGCATGTCCGACATTGAAATTTTATACTTTTAATGACGGTATTAAAATATTGACGGCTTTCTTAAATGAAATAAAAGACCGTAATTCTGCTGATTACAAGAAGTATTTTGATGAATTAATGGAAGTATATGATCTGAGAATGCAATATACACCTAATTTCCAACATTTGAAAGGTACACCTACTGTAGGGGATACGAAAGGAAGTAAGGCTATTAGTTATATTGCATATGCACCTAATTTGGATGTAAATCAGGCTTATGCATGGTTGAAAGAGTCTATTGAAGCAGAAAAAGAAGGTTCCAAGAGTCCTATCTTGCACTATTTTCTGGATATGTCTTTGAATAAGTTGAAGGCTGATCCTAATCATAAGGAGCAATTTATCCAAGATTATCTGACAGACTCTGAATATGTTGATGCTGCTATTGCTGCAGAAAATGATCCGGCTAAGAAACAAGCTTTGCAACAAGTAAAAGATAACCTTGTAGCCATGTTTATCAATAGTGGTACTGCTGATTGTGAATCTTTGCAAAGTATTTATGGTCCTAAAGTTGAAGCCAATCAAACGGACTCTGCTTATTTGAAGAAGGCTATCGCTGTCATGAAGATGATGAAATGTACTGAAAGTGAAGCATACTTCCAAGCTTCTTATTATATGTATAAGATCAATCCTACTGCTGACGCTGCTACAGGATGTGGATATATGGCATATAAGAAAGGTGACTTTGATACAGCTATCAAATACTTTGATGAGGCATTGAGTCTTGAAAGCGACTCTGAAAAGAAGGCTCAATTATGTTATATTGTTGCTGCATCTTTGTTTAATAGTAAGAAGTTGTCACAGGCCAGAAGTTATTTGCAGAAAGCTATCGGTTTCAAGGAAAACTTTGGAGATGCTTATATCTTGCTTGCACAGCTTTATGCTTCCAGCCCGAACTGGAATGACGAGTCTGCTTTGAATAAGTGTACATACTTCGTTGTTATTGATAAGTTGCAACGTGCTAAAGCCGTAGATCCGAGTGTAGCTGATAAGGCAAACGAATTGATTTCAACGTATGCACGCTATACACCGAAAGCTGAAGACCTCTTTATGTTGGGTATTAAAGCTGGGGACCGCGTTACAATAGGTGGCTGGATCGGTGAAAGCACAACAGTTCGATAAGAAATATAAATATGTTACCAAAACGAAGTAACGTTCTATTTTGTAGAAGCTTGAGCATAACCATTGCCTGTGGGGCAGTGGTTATGCTTCTTTTATTTTCCGCCTGTTCCGGACGTCATAAGGATATGGGAGATGCTATAACAGAGCGTGATTCATTGCCTGTGATGGATACGAAAGGAGTCATGACTTTGATCTCTGATTCCGGTGTCACCCGCTATCGTATCAATACGGAAGAGTGGCTGGTCTTTGACCGGAAAAATCCGCCCTATTGGGCATTCGAAAAAGGAGTTTATCTGGAAAAATTCGACTCAGTATTCAATGTGGAGGCGAGTGTAAAGGCAGATACAGCGTATTATTATGAGAAGCAAAAGCTGTGGAAGCTGATGAGCAATGTGGATATTCAGAATCTGAAAGGTGAAAGGTTTGAGACTGACCTGTTATATTGGGACCAGAACAAACACACTATCTATTCCGATCAGTTTATCCGTATTGAGCAGCCTGACCGTATCATCACGGGACATGGCTTTGACTCCAATGAACAAATGACTATTTATACAATAAGAAAGCCGGAAGGCATTTTCTATGTGGATGATGATGCCACAGCGCCTGCAGACAGCTTGCGAACCGATAGTGTCCAAACTGGAAGTGTGCGAACCGATAGTATCAAACCATAAATTATGGATACCTATATTTATTTATTGATTACTATGGCATTCTCCGCCTTTTTTTCGGGTATGGAGATTGCTTTTGTTTCCGTAGATAAACTACGTTTTGAAATGGAACGTAAGGACGGTGTGACTTCACGCATCCTTTCTTATTTCTTCCGTAATTCAAATAACTTTATATCTACCATGCTGGTAGGTAATAATATTGCGCTGGTTATTTATGGTATCCTCATGGCGCAAATTATCAAAGTGCATTTACTGGGAGATTTAATCTCCAATGATTTTGTGGAAGTGTTGTTACAAACAGTCATCTCCACACTTATTATCTTGGTAACAGGTGAGTTTCTTCCTAAAACCTTATTCAAGATTAATCCCAATCTTGTGTTGAAAGTCTGTGCTTTCCCGTTATTTATCTGTTATGTCATTTTATATCCGATATCTCAATTGTCTTCGGGACTGTCTTATCTTTTTTTGCGTATGTTTGGGATGAAGATCAACAAGGAGGCATCCGATAAAGCTTTTGGGAAAGTGGATTTGGATTATTTTGTTCAGACCAGCATTGATAATGCCGAAGATGAAGAGGAGCTGGATACCGAAGTGAAGATATTTCAGAATGCACTTGATTTCTCCAGTATTAAAATACGCGATTGCATTGTACCACGTACAGAAGTGGTTGCTGTGGATCTGACGACTTCTCTGGAAGAATTAAAGAGCCTTTTTGTGGAGTCCGGTATTTCTAAGATTATAGTCTATGACGGAAATATTGATAATGTAGTAGGATATATTCATTCATCTGAAATGTTCCGTAATCCTGCTGATTGGCGGAATAATGTAAAGGAGGTGCCCATTGTGCCCGAAACAATGGCAGCACATAAGTTGATGAAGCTGTTTATGCAGCAGAAAAAAACTATTGCTGTGGTGGTGGATGAGTTTGGCGGTACGTCCGGTATTGTTTCGTTGGAAGATTTGGTTGAAGAAATATTCGGTGATATCGAAGATGAGCATGATAACACTTCGTATGTATGCAAACAAATAGGAGAGGATGAATATGTACTTTCCGGTCGTTTGGAAATAGAAAAGGTAAATGAGACATTCAATCTGGATCTACCGGAAGAAGATGATTATATGACGGTAGGCGGATTGATTCTGAATCGTTATCAAAGTTTCCCGAAATTGCATGAAGTAGTGACGATTGATAAATTTCAGTTTAAAATTATTAAGGTTACGGCCACAAAAATAGAGTTGGTACGCCTGAAAGTGGTGGAATAATAACAGAATAGCGTAATTTTTTAAAGAATAAATAGATGCGTATTAGCATTTTTTGTATCTTCGTGCGCTAAAATGAAGTTTGGAGAAAATAATAATAAACAAATAAATCATATTAACTAAAATGGCAACATTACAAAACATTCGGTCTAAAGGACCCTTATTGGTGATTGTTATTGGTTTGGCGCTGTTCGCTTTCATCGCAGGAGATGCTTGGAAGGTATTGCAGCCACACCAGTCACATGATGTAGGAGAGGTTAACGGAGAGGCACTTTCCGCTCAGGATTATCAGAACTTGGTAGAAGAATATACTGAAGTTGTGAAATTCTCGAGAGGTACAAGCGCACTTACCGATGAAGAAAACAATCAGATTAAAGATGAAGTTTGGAGAAACTACGTTAACAATAAGTTGATTGAAAACGAAGCGGAAAAACTTGGCTTGTCAGTTTCTAAAGCAGAAATTCAGGCAATCATCGATGCTGGTGTACACCCGATGCTGCAACAAACTCCGTTCCGTAACCCGCAAACCGGTGCTTTTGATAAAGATATGTTGAAGAAGTTCCTGGTGGATTACTCTAAGATGAATACAGCCCAGATGCCGGCACAGTACGCTGAATATTATCAGTCTATGTACAAGTTCTGGTCTTTCCTGGAAAAACAACTGATTCAGACTCGTCTGGCTGAGAAATATCAGGCTTTGGTTTCCAAATCTCTTTTCTCTAATCCGGTAGAAGCTCAGGTTGCTTTTGATGCAAGAGTAGACCAATCTGATTTGTTGCTGGCTGCTATTCCTTATTCTTCTATTGAAGATTCAACTGTAGCCATCACAGATGCAGACCTGAAAGCTGCTTACGACAAGAAGAAAGAACAATTCAGACAATATGTAGAAACTCGTAACATCAAGTTCATTGATGTACAGGTAACTGCAAGTCCTGAAGATAGAAATGCTATCCAAGAGGAAGTTGTGGAATATACAGAACAGCTTGCAGGTACTCCGGGTGATTATTCTACTCTGGTTCGTGCGGCAGGTTCAGAAGTTCCTTATATTGATTTGTATTATACTTCTAAGGCATTGCCTACTGATGTAGTTGCTCGTCTGGACTCTGTTTCCGTAGGTGGCGTATATGGTCCTTACTACAATGCAACAGATAATACAATCAATTCATTCAAGAAATTGGCTACAGCCTCTATGCCGGACTCTATTCAGTATCGCCAGATACAGGTAGTGGCTGAAGATGCTGCTAAGACCAAAGCTTTGGCTGACAGTATCTATACTGCTATCAAGGGTGGTGCTGACTTTGCAGAGATTGCTAAGAAGTACGGTCAGACAGGTGAGTCTACTTGGATTTCTTCTGCTAACTATGAAGGTGCGCAGTTGGATGGTGACAATCTGAAATATGTGAATACAATTACTACTCTTGGTAAGAATGAAATGGCTAACCTTTCTTTGGCACAGGCAAACATTATCTTACAGGTAATGGACAAGAAGGCTGTTAAAGATAAATATAAAGTAGCTGTTATCAAACGTCCGGTAGAATTCAGCAAGGAAACTTATAGCAAAGCATACAATGATTTCAGTCAGTTTATCGCTGCTAATCCGACTTTGGAAAAGATGGTAGCTAACGCTGAAGATGCAGGATATAAACTGTTGGATAGAAATGACCTGTATAGCTCTGAACATGGTATCGGTAGTATCAGAGGTACTAAGGAAGCTTTGAGATGGGCTTTCTCTGCAAAACCTGGTGAAGTATCCGGTTTGTATGAATGTGGTGAAAGTGATCGTATGTTGGTTGTAGGTGTGTCTGCCATTATTCCGGAAGGTTATCGTCCATTGGCTTTGGTAAAAGACCAACTGAGACTGGAATTGATCCGTGACAAGAAAGCTGAGAAGATTATGGCTGATATGAAAGCAGCCGGTGCAACTTCATTCGACCAATACAAATCTATGGCTGAAGCAGTAAGCGACTCTGTGAAGCACGTAACTTTTGCAGCTCCTGCTTATGTTCCGGCATTACGTGCCAGCGAACCGTTGGTAGGTGCCTATGCATCTATTGCTGAACTGAATAAACTGAGTGCTCCGATTAAGGGTAATGGCGGTGTATTCGTTCTTCAGCCGTATGCTAAAGAAAAGCTGAATGAGACTTTCAACCAGGAAACGGAAGAAGCTACGTTGCAGAATATGCATGCCCGTATGGCAAGCCAGTTCCTCAACGACTTGTATCTGAAGGCTGATGTGAAAGACAGTCGTTATTTGTTCTTCTAAGAATTTGCAGAATAATAATATAAGAAAAGCCGTCTGATGTAATATCAGACGGCTTTTTCTTTAGGGGGGGATCTCATTTTCTGTGTCTGTAATTGCCTTTATGCAACTTTATTCCTACCTTTGCAAAGATAAATTGGATAGATTGATAGATAATTATGCCGAAACAAACTCTTTTAGGACTAACACTCACTGAATTGCAAGAGGCGGTGAAGAGACTGGGAATGCCCGGATTTGCCGCTAAGCAGATAGCTTCATGGCTGTATGACAAGAAAGTGAATTCCATAGATGACATGACCAACTTGTCGCTAAAACACCGGGACCTCCTGAAAGATATCTATGAAGTGGGAGCAGATGCACCTGTGGAAGCTATGCACTCGGTGGATGGTACGGTGAAATATTTGTATCGGGCAGGGGATAAACATTTTGTTGAAGCAGTTTACATTCCGGATGAAGACCGTGCCACACTTTGTGTTTCGTCTCAGGTGGGATGCAAGATGAATTGTAAATTCTGTATGACGGGTAAGCAGGGCTTTACCGCTAACCTGACTGCCAACCAAATTATCAATCAGATCAATTCTCTCCCTGAAAGGGACAAGCTGACCAATGTGGTAATGATGGGTATGGGAGAACCTCTGGATAATCTGGATGAGGTGCTGAAAGCTTTGGAAATTATGACTGCTTCCTATGGGTATGGATGGAGTCCCAAACGGATTACTCTTTCTACAGTTGGTCTGCGCAAAGGTTTTCAACGCTTTATTGAGGAATCTGAATGCCATCTGGCCGTCAGCCTACATTCTCCGGTTGTTTTGCAGCGCCGGGAATTGATGCCTGCTGAGAAGGCTTTCTCCATTACAGAAATGGTAGACTTGTTAAAAAACTATGATTTTAGTAAACAGCGTAGACTATCCTTTGAATATATTGTTTTTAAGGGCGTGAATGATTCGTTGCTCTATGCTAAAGAATTATTGAAACTCTTGCGCGGGCTGGATTGCCGTATCAATCTTATTCGTTTTCATGCTATTCCCGGGGTAGATCTGGAGGGGGCGGATATGGAAACGATGACTAAACTCCGTGATTACCTAACTTCCCACGGTTTGTTTACTACGATACGTGCTTCCAGGGGTGAAGATATATTCGCTGCCTGTGGTATGCTTTCTACTGCCAAGCAGGAAGAGAATAAACAAGAATTAATATAAATTATTAACTTTGGCTCGGATGATATACGTATTCTTCGTAGTTTTGTAGAAACATTAACTGGTAAGTATATGAGAAAGCACCTGTTTTATCTAAGTTTAGCTCTTGTAGCAATAGCCTTTTCCGCATGTAGTGGCGGTAAGAAGGGCGTGTTTGGTGCGACTTCAAGTGGTCGTGCGTATGAAATCCTGGTAGTAGTAGATCCAGCTATGTGGGAACGTCCTGCCGGTAGGGCGCTTTATGATGTACTTGATACGGATGTGCCGGGGCTTCCCCAGTCTGAGCGTTCATTCCGCATGATGTACACTTCTCCGGCAAATTATGATGCTACATTAAAGTTGATTCGCAATATTATCATTGCTGATGTGCAGGATATTTATACTCAGCCTAAATTTAAATATGCGAAGGATGTATATGCATCTCCGCAGACTATCCTGACGATACAGGCTCCTGATGAAGCTTCATTCCAGACGTTTGTGACGGAAAACAAACAGACTATTATTGATTTCTTTACCCGTGCGGAGATGAATCGTCAGATTGCACAGCTGGAAAGGAAACATAATGATTATGTGTCTACGAAGGTTAAGAGTATGTTTGATTGTGATGTATGGGTACCGGCAGAGCTTTCTTCTACTAAGCAAGGAGAGAATTTCTTCTGGGCAGGTACGAATGCAGCTACCGCTGATCAGAACTTTGTCATTTACTCTTTCCCTTATAGAGACAAGAATACTTTTACTAAGGAATATTTTGTGCAGATGCGTGACTCTGTTATGAAAGCTAACATTCCGGGAGCTAAGGAAGGTATGTATATGGCTACTGATACCTTGATGACTGATGTACGCCCTCTCAATATTCAAGGAGAATATGCACTGGAAGCTCGTGGCTTGTGGCGTATGAAAGGTGATTTTATGGGTGGTCCGTATGTATCGCACATGCGTCTGGATCCGGTGAATCAACGTATCATTGTTGTAGAAGCCTTCATTTATTCACCTGATAAACTGAAACGCAATCTGATGCGTCAAATGGAAGCATCTCTTTATACATTGAGAGTTCCGGGTGACAAGCAAACAGATGCAGAGATACCATTGGGGGTGAAGAAAGAGCAAGCCCCAACTGCTGATCAAGAAAAATAATATTGAGAATGTATAAGGAGAATCATTATTGAAGAAATATTTTTCATCCGCAGATTACACAGATAACGCAGATTGGGATTTTAAGGAATCTGTGTAATCCGCGTAATCTGCGGATGAAAAATTATCACTGGGACTTCTGACGCATCCTCATTAAAAAATGATATATATTTAAAAATGGAAGATAATAAAATAAGAGTCGGCATTACACAAGGAGATATAAATGGCGTGGGTTATGAGGTTATTTTGAAGACATTCTCTGATCCTGTTATGTTGGAACTGTGTACACCTATTATTTATGGTTCGCCTAAAGTGGCTGCTTATCATCGTAAGTCACTCGATTTGCCGACAAACTTCAGTATCGTGAACTCTGCTGCAGAAGCAGTTCATAATCGTTTGAGCGTAGTGAACTGTACAGATGATGAAGTGAAAGTGGAATTTTCGAAAGCAGATCCCGAAGCCGGAAAAGCAGCACTTGGAGCACTGGAAAGAGCTATTGAAGAATACAAGGAGGGACTGATTGATGTGATTGTTACTGCTCCTATCAATAAACATACCATTCAGTCGGAGACTTTCGCATTTCCCGGTCATACGGAATATATAGAAGAGCGTCTGGGTAATGGTGCCAAGTCATTGATGATTCTGATGAAAGATGATTTCCGGGTGGCTTTGGTTACAGGGCATATTCCTGTCAGCCAGATCGCATCGACTATAACGAAAGAACTGATACAGGAGAAATTAGCTATCTTCAATCATTCATTAAAGCAAGATTTTGCTATCGGTGCACCGCGTATTGCTGTGCTTTCTCTGAACCCGCATGCGGGTGACGAAGGATTGTTGGGAAAAGAAGAGGAAGAGATTATTATTCCGGCATTGAAAGAAATGGCTGCAAGAGGCATATTGTGCTATGGCCCATATCCGGCTGACGGTTTTATGGGTTCAGGTAATTTCACTCATTTCGATGGAGTGCTTGCCATGTACCACGATCAGGGATTGGCTCCGTTCAAGGCACTGGCAATGGATGAAGGTGTGAACTATACTGCCGGATTGCCCGTGATACGTACTTCACCGGCTCATGGCACTGCTTATGATATTGCTGGAAAAGGATTGGCCAGTGAGGACTCTTTCCGTCAGGCTATTTATGTGGCTATCGATGTATTCCGTAATCGCCTTCGCGATAAGGAAGCACATGCCAACCCCTTGCGAAAACAATATTACGAAAAGCGTGATGACAGCGATAAGCTGAAACTCGATAGTGTGGAAGAAGATTTATAGAATGACAAAAGCGGAAATACAACAAGTAAAATTACGATTCGGTATCATTGGGAACAATGAAGCATTGATGCGTGCGATAGACGTTGCCATTCAGGTAGCGCCTACCGACCTGTCTGTACTGATAACCGGAGAAAGTGGTGTGGGTAAGGAGAGCTTTCCACAGATCATTCACCAATACAGTAGGCGTAAGCACGGTCAGTACATTGCAGTGAACTGTGGTGCCATTCCCGAGGGAACCATTGACTCGGAATTATTCGGTCACGAGAAAGGAGCCTTTACTGGTGCCATCGGTGAGCGGAAAGGATACTTTGGGGAGGCGGATGGTGGAACAATCTTCCTGGATGAAGTGGGAGAATTGCCTTTGCCTACGCAGGCTCGACTGCTCCGGGTACTTGAGAGTGGCGAGTTTCTAAAAGTCGGTTCGTCTAAGGTGCAGAAAACCAATGTGCGCATTGTGGCAGCTACTAATGTTAATTTGACACAGGCCATTTCCGAAGGACGTTTCCGTGAAGATTTGTATTACCGTTTGAATACTGTACCGATTCAGGTACCCCCTCTGCGTGAGCGTGGAGAGGATGCATTCCTGTTATTCCGTAAGTTTGCCTCAGATTTTGCTGAAAAGTATCGTATGCCTGCCATCCAGTTGACGGAAGATGCTAAGCAATTATTGGTTTCTTATTCATGGCCCGGTAATGTACGGCAGTTGAAGAATATTACGGAACAGATTTCCATCATTGAAACTAACCGTGAAATCAATGCTGCCATTTTGAGTGGATACCTGCCGGCGCAGAATAGTATGCAACGCCTTCCCGCTTTGTTTGGTGTGAAGGAATCCAAGAGTTTCGAAAGTGAGCGAGAAATCCTGTATCAGGTTCTTTTCGATATGCGCCAGGATGTGACGGAATTGAAAAAGCTGGTGCATGAGATCATGACTGAACGTGGGAAAGCTGCTGCTCCGGCTGTGCCTGCTACTTATTTCACCCAACCGCCTGCTGTGGTAACTCCGGTTTCTCAGAGTCTGCCTACCATCATTCATCCTTCCATAAAGCCATCTCATGATATTGATGATGACATACAGGACACGGAAGAATATGTAGAAGAATCTCTCTCTCTGGATGAGGTGGAGAAAGAAATGATACGAAAAGCCCTGGAAAAGCATCATGGTAAACGCAAGAGTGCGGCAAAGGATCTGAATATCTCCGAGCGTACCTTATACAGAAAGATTAAAGAATATGGATTGGATTAAAAAAATAGCTTCGACAACATTGTTGTTGAGCGTATTACTGATAGTAAATTCGTGCAGTATAAAAGTAGGACTGGCACCGATTAGTTCGATTGACTACTCCAAGGTAAAGACTATTTCGATAGCAGATTTTCAGAATCGTGCGGAGTATGTGCATGGGCCATTGGCTCCTGAATTCAATCAAAGTTTGAAAGACTTGTTTATGCGTCAGACTCGCCTATCACTTGTTAATGGTAATGCTGATCTTGAAATAGATGGTGAGATTACAGGTTATAACCAATATAACGAAGCGGTGGATGCCAGTGGATATTCTTCAAAAGTAAAAGTTACTTTGACTGTGAAAGTTACTTTTGTGAATAATACGGACCATAAAGACGACTTCACAGATCAGCAGTTCTCTGCTTTCCAGACCTATGACTCTTCTAAGTTGTTAAGTGAAGTACAGGATGAGTTAATTAAACTGATGGTGAAAGACATAACGGAGCAAATATTTAACGCAACCGTAGCTAACTGGTAGGAGTAGGAATGACGCCTGTACATTTGCAACAATGGATACAGCATCCCGAGGCGTTGAACCGGGATACCTTATACGAACTTCGTACGTTGGTAACCCGCTATCCTTACTTTCAGTCCCTGCGTTTGCTCTATCTCAAGAACCTCTATGTGCTGCACGATATTAACTTCGGTGCGGAATTACGTAAGGCCGTACTGTATGTATCGGACCGCCGTGTATTGTTTTATCTGATTGAAGGTGACCGATATGCCCTTCATCCTCATACTTCAGAATCTGTTGTCGGGAAGGAGTTGGAGGAAGAGCCGAGTATCGACCGTACCCTTTCATTAATAGACGCTTTTCTTGCCACTGTGCCGGAAGAACATTCTCAGACGACAGAGTTGGATTACACAATGGATTATACCGCCTATCTGATGCAGGATGATGAAGATACGGACGAGGCAGATACATCATCGACTATCCCGGTGGAAGTACCCAAGTTGCGTGGACAGGATTTGATAGACGGATTTATCCGGCAGAGTGAAACCGAGGAAGGCATCAGCTTGAAGTTGCTGAAAGAGGAAAATCCGCTTCTACTTCCATTGATTGAGGAGGAAGAGGACGAAGTTGAAGAAGAAACACCGGTTATAGCCGAAGAGATTCCTCAGCCCATAGAGGCAGAAACAGAGCAGGAAGATGATTCTGAAGATACGGATACTGATGAAGAGACGACTCATAAATCAGCTTCGGGTGAGTTGGATGACAGTTGTTTTACTGAAACTTTGGCGAAAATTTATATCAAACAGCGCCGATATGACAAGGCTCTTGAAATTATTAAAAAATTAAGTTTGAATTATCCAAAAAAAAATGCTTACTTTGCAGACCAAATCAGATTTTTGGAGAAATTGATTATTAACGCTAAATCAAAATAACAAAATGTATTTATTCTTAGTTATCTTAATGGTGGTTGCATCTTTGCTGATGTGCTTCATTGTATTGATTCAAAATTCCAAAGGAGGCGGTTTAGCATCCGGCTTTTCTTCTTCCAATCAGATTATGGGTGTGCGCAAGACTACTGACTTTCTGGAAAAAGGAACATGGTTCTTGGCAGGATTCATGGTCGTAATGAGTATTGCTACTGCTTATGTGGTTCCTACTTCTTCCGGTAAGGGAGGCGATGTGATTCTGGAGCAAGCTCAAAAAGAAGAAAAGACCAATCCGTATAACATGCCTACTGGTACAGCTGCTCCGCAGACAGAAGCTCCTGCTACAACAGAAACTCCTGCAACAACTGCTCCGGCTGCTGAAGATTCAGCTAATTAAAGCTAAGCGCGGATGATCCCGCAAAAGAAATAAGAAAGAGGTTGATGCCGAAAAGGTGTCAGCCTTTTTTCTTTTTATGACGGATTTAACTACCTTTGTCGGGATTATGCAGTCTGACTAATAATTAATCTAAATAGTACAATGACAGAACAATTAAAACTTAAATTGAATGACTCCAAAGCTACCCGGTGGGGAGCATTGGTAATTGTTGCTTTCACAATGATGGCAGCTTACTATGTAAACGATGTGGTAGCACCACTGAAAACAATGTTGGAGTCGGATCTTGCTTGGACAAGTAGTGATTTTGGATTCTTCACAGGTGGATATAGTTTCCTGAATGTATTCTTCCTGATGTTGATTTGGGGTGGATTAATCCTTGACCGTTTTGGTATTCGTTTCACTGGTAAATTATCAACTATCTTGATGGTGGGAGGTACGGCACTTGAATATTATGCCATGACAGGGCTTGCCGGTCCGGATGCACAGATTTTCGGTCTTAACGAGATTTTCGGTTATAAAGCAGGCGTATTCGTTGCATTTGCCGGTTATTCTATTTTTGGTGTAGGTGCGGAAGTTGCCGGTATCACTGTTTCTAAAATTATAGCCAAGTGGTTCAGGGGTAAAGAACTGGCTACGGCTATGGGTGTACAGGTAGCACTGGCACGTATTGGTTCGCAAGCCGGTTATGCAGTGGCTATTCCTATGGCACGTGCTCTCGGTCTTTCTTCTCCGGTATTATTAGGATTGATATTACTTGTAGGTGGTTTGATTGCTTTCTTTATCTTCTCAGTGATGGACAAGAAGTTGGATATGCAGATGGCTGCTGCTGCCGAAGAAGCTGGTACAGTAAGTGAAGAGGAAAAGTTCTCTTTCAAAGATGTGAAGAATATCCTTATTAACCCGGGTTTCTGGTTAATAGCTTTGCTATGTGTATTGTTCTATTCTTGTGTGTTCCCCTTCCAGAAGTTTGCTTCCGAACTTATGATTACTAAGTATGGCATCAATGAGAATGTAGCGGGCACTTTTGCAGGATTGCCGGCACTGGGAGCACTGATATTGACTCCGGTATTTGGTGGATTTATAGATAAACGTGGTAAATCAGCTTCTATCATGATATTGGGTGCTGCTATGTTGATAGGCGTGCATTTCATTTATGCAATTCCTTCCATTGACTACTGGCTGGTGGCTATTGCACTAATGATTATTTTGGGTATTGCTTTTTCTCTGGTACCATCTGCTATGTGGCCAGCGGTCGCTAAGATATTTCCGGTAAGTCAGTTAGGTACAGCATATGCATTGATATTTTTTATTCAAAATATTGGTCTGTGGGGGATTCCTACTCTGATTGGTAAAGTACTTGATGTTTATTGTATAACCGGACAAAAGCCTGATGGTACAAATATATATGATTATACAATACCTATGTGTATTTTTACCGGTATAGCCTGTATGTCTCTTGTAGTGGCCTTTTTCTTAAAGAAAGCGGATAAGGAAAATGGGTATGGACTAGAATTGCCTAATATACAGAAAAAGGAAAACTGATAATGAGTATGGAAACACCAGAAGGAAAAGTCAGTCTGTTGGATGCTGTTCCGGTTCGTTGTGACCACATCTTGACCGAATGGGAGGGAGATTACGCTATAATCTCCTATCCCCGGTTCAAGTATGAGTGGATGCGCCGGCTTTTGTTACCGAAAAGCATGTCTCCTGATATTCATGTCCGACTTGAAGAACACGGCAGTGCAGTGTGGCGTCTGATAGACGGGCGGCGTACGGTACAGGAGATTGTTTTCCAGCTTGCCGATCATTTCCATCTTGATGAGAATTATGCTTCACGAGTCACGACTTATGTGATGCAATTACGAAAGGATGGATTTATAAAATTACTCTCTGTCAACTTTTAATAAAGCCCCTGTTTCAGGATCGAATAATACCTTTATTGTGGAATTCTTATTGAACAGTACAGGAGCGAGATATTCGACTACACCAAATTGTGTGACAGGAATTTCTGAATTATACAATTCTTTATTGTTATAGCTTAATGTAACGTGAGCTCTGCCCGGTACATTGTAGGCAACACCTTCATCCAGCTTCTTCTTTGGATCGACTTCAGGGATTTTTATGCTTTTAAGGTCAGTTACCGTGATATAAATAGGTTCGCCTGCCAGGTCATTGTTGGCTACAATACCCAACTTCTTAGAAAAACGGAAAGCAACTTCATTCTTCATCTCTTTGGGGACGATGCGGATGGTATATATTTTCTCTTCATCGGTCACTTTGCCTGCAAACATTTCGGTCATTGCACGTTCCTGCAAGGTCAGGTTATCCAGCATAAGCTTTAGTTGTGCACCGTCTTTGGGCATGTTGTCCGATTCACCGCGCAACAGGGCATTTTTGCTTTCACGGATGTTATAGATTTCTTTTGCAACCAACTCCGCCATCTTTGCCGTTGAATTTGCCATCAGGATTTCTTCTGTCAGGAAGCTACGGGGATTGACGTAAGGAGTATTATCAGCTGCCTTGGGAGTGGTAGGAGCTGCTTTCTTTTGTCCGCTGCCCAACGGCATGTTGATGGAGTAGACGATGCCGTCTTTGCTCAATTCGATAAGAGGAGCCACGGTTTTGTCTTTCATCTTTACAAAATATACATTCTCTTTATCAGGTATACCGACTACTGCTGTTTGTATCTTGTCCAATGTCCAGTAAGTTTTCGGTTCGGAAGAAACATTAGTTAATCGCAGATAACGGTCAGCATACTTGGAAAATTCTCCGGGAGTATAGATATGTTTAGTGGCTTGCACGGTAAGTTCGATTTCTGTTTTCGGAAGTACGTAAGTAACGCCGTAGTCTTTGCCACGCATGATACCTGTTGTCACTTCTGTTTGCGCTATGGCAGAAACGGAGAACAACAGTGCTGAAAGTAATACTATGTTTTTTTTCTTCATAAATCGCGTTGTTTAAACAATTTCGGTTAAGGGACAAAGTTAATGAAGTTATTTTTGTCAAGAGTAAGATTATAGAATATTAACAGAATAGGCTGTCAGTGCCGTCAGAAGCCTTTCTGGACGGGGTGACTGTTTTTTACTAAAACCTTATCGGGTTTTTACTAATTTTCCGGTAGATTTTTACTAATTTTCAGTCGTGAATTTAGTAAAAATCCGAAGCCCTTTTTGTAAAGGGTGGGACGGATGTATTTTGCCTCAAAGTATCTTATTTTTCGCCTGAAAAAGTATCGGATATAAAAAAACAGGGAGAAGCAAATGCTTTTCCCTGTTACTATCTGTGACCCTGAATCTAAATCAGGATTACGATGACAAATATACAAGATTAAAAACCGGAAGTTAAGCTTTTACCCGGCTATTTTACGAATTGGATGCAGACGGGTTTATCAATACGGATATCTTGATGCGTATCTGATAACAGACCTGTTACGGGATCTCGTTGGAATACCTGAATGACATGACTGTCGCGGCAGGCGGCCAACAGATATTTCCCGTTCGGGGTGATAATAAAGTTACGCGGATGAATCCCCGTCAACTGGTAGCCTACCTTTGCTAACATGCCGGTTTCCGGATTTACTTCGAAGATGGCAAGACCGTCACCTTTCAGGCGATTGCTGGCATACAAGTATTTCCCATCGGGACTGAGATGTATATCGGCACTGCCACGTGCACGGAGTGTGTCGGCTGCAATGGTCTGTATCTTTTCCAGTTTACCATCCAGGTAACTGAAAGCTGTGATATTACCGGATAATTCGCTGATAAGATACGCGTACTTGCCGTTCGGGCTGAAGGTGAGATGACGTGGACCGGAATTAGGATCTACGTCAATAGCTTCGGCAGAAGGGTGGGGGATAATGCTCTTCGGGTGTATGACAAAGCGTAGGATACGGTCGGCACTGAAATCAGTGGCAAAGATATATTTTCCATCCGGAGAGAAAACAGTGCAATGTACGTGGGGTGTTGCCTGTCTTTCAGCGTCCGGTCCGCCGGTACTGCCTTCAAAAAGGGTATCGATAGGCTCTAATGAACCATTCTTTTTCAACGGGAAGATAGACATGCTACCTCCGCTGTAGTTGGCTGTGAGTACTTCTTTTCCGTTGGTGGCAACGTAGCAAGGATCGGCTCCCATAGTGGGCTGGCGGTTCAACAAACTGAGTTTCCCTGTTTCCTTATCGAAGGAGAAAGCATTGAGAGCAGCTGTTGTGTCGTTCATTTCGCTGACGGCATAGACAAACTTTCCATCTTCCGAAGGGATGAGGTAAGACGGGTTGAGTACTTCGATGGAACTGAGCGAGGTGGCAAGTCCCGTTTCCTGGTTGAAACGGAAGGTGTAAATACCTTTGCTGTTTCCATCAGTGTACGTACCTACCAGCATGGTGAGTTCGTCACTTCCGTTGTTTACGTTTCTCGCTTTGTGGGGTGCACAGGCTGTTATTGCTAATCCAAGCATACAGAAAAGAAGTTTTCTCATGATATTATGTTATAGAGTGATAATGTTATAGAGTGATAAGGCGATAAGGTGGTAATATGATAAAATATCACGCTATAACTTTATCACCTTATCACTCTTTAGCGTGCTTCGCACACTATTTCTGCCACTCCTACGCGGTCATCATTTAGTACAATGCGCAAGTCGCTGGCAATAGTTCCTTTGAACGTATATGAAATCAACTTTCCGTACTCGCTGACTGTACCCGAATAAACCGTCAGGAATTGTCCGCCGCCACTTGAAAGCTGGATTTCAAACTCCGCCGGCAGACCGTTGCCTCTGCTGAATGCAATGGAAACGCCATCTACCTTGGAACCGTTCTCCAAGGCAAAGGTAATATAATCTCCTTTATTTCCTTCCCAAACAGTATTCATTTTTTTATCGAGCACGTTCATTACACTTTCCGGATTGGTGCTGGCAGTTACGGGAGCATCCGGTTTTGCCTGTGTTTGCATGGGGGCATTTGGATCTTCTACTGTCAATGTTCCACTTAGGCGGATATCTTCGGAAGAAGCACCTACCATAATGCTGAAGTCTCCCGGTTCCACCACCCATTCCATGTGTTTATCCAGCAATTCCAGCTGTTTACGGTCGAGGGCGAAAACTACCTCTTTAGCTTCTCCCGGTTGCAGGTGGATACGTTCAAAGCCTGCCAGATTCTTTTCGTAAGTGGTAACGCTGCTCAGGATGTCACGAATATACAGCTGAACCACTTCATCACCTGCACGTTTTCCGGTGTTTGTTACTTTGCAGCGCACGGTTGCCTTTTGGTTCGGTGTAATTACTTTCGGACTGATTTCGATGTCGGAATACTCAAAGGTGGTGTAACTCAGACCGTATCCGAATGAATAGAGTGCACCGTTGACGCGTGACATATTTCCATCCAGTCCCGGATTCTTTCCGCCGTCAATCTGTGAAGAAGGTTTGCAGGGGAAGTTGAAAGGAATTTGTCCGACACTTTTCGGGAAAGTGACTGTCAGTTTTCCGCCCGGGTTATAATCTCCGAAGAGTACATCGGCTACTGCTGTTCCACCTTTGGACCCCGGATACCATGCTTCTAAAATAGCGGGAACGAACTTGTCTGCCCAATTGATGGATAGCGGGCGACCGTTAATCAGCACCAGTACGACGGGCTTTCCGGTTGCTTGTACAGCTTGAAGCAGTTTCAGTTGTCGTCCTGGGAGTTCGAGACTGCTGCGCGATTTGTTTTCACCACAGGTACGCTGTCCGCCTCCCAATACGACTAAGGCTACATCTGCCTGACGTGCATTTTCTACTGCTTTATCAATTTCAGCTTGTTCGCTATCTGTCATCGGATAGTCGATAAGTTCGCTTTCCGGCCAATTGGCATCTACAAGATCACAGCCTTTGGTGTAGAGTACTTCTGCTTTGCCTTCGGATTTTTGACGAATGCCTTCCAGCACTGTGGTTACTTCTACTGCCAAAGGACCGTAGTGTGTCAGTGCATATCCCTCTTCGTCTGCATTTGGGCCGCAAACTGCTATTTTCTTCACGTTGTTGATATCCAATGGCAACACGTTGTTTTCATTCTTCAATAAGACGAGGCTTTCGCGTGAGGCTTGTAGTGCAAGAGATTCATTTTCAGCTTTCTCTACTTCTCTATCGGCTCCTGCAAGGTCAGTCTGATAGGGAGCGTCGAACAGCCCTATGAGGAATTTGACACGCAGAATGTCACGTACACGGTCGTTAATCACTTCTTCGCTTAGTCCGCCCTCTTTTACCAATTCGCGCAAAGGCAATACATATGAATCCGGTGACCGGAAGGTGCAACGTACATTCAGACCGGCTTCTACACTTTGACGCACGGCTTCTTTCATATCTTTGGCGGTGCTGTGTTTGGTATAAAGATATTCAACGGCATCACTATCCGAAACCACATATCCCCGGAAACCCATCTCGCCACGCAGACGTGTAGTCAGCCAATAATAACTGCCTTGTATGGGAACACCGTCGTAATCATTGTACGAACTCATCACTCCCAATAATCCCGCTTCCTTTATCACCCGTTTGAAGGGGTAGACATGTATCATTTCCACTTCGCGTGGTGACATTTGCGGGTCTACACGTGCCATACCTTCGCGGGCGCCCTTGTTGTTACTATAAGCAACGAAATGTTTTCCGGTTGCTGCTACCTGATGGTTATGTTGCATGCCGCGTACCATTTCAATACCCAGTTCGGCAACGAGGTAAGGAGATTCACCATATACTTCCTCATAGCGTCCCCAACGCTGGTCACGGCCGACATCGAGGATGGGAGCATAGACATTGGTATATCCCAATATACGGGCTTCCCGTCCGGTGATTAATCCTACCTGGCGTATCAGTTCGCGGTTCCAGGTATGTCCCAATCCCAGTTGTGTGGGAAAATTGGTGGCACGGTAACTTTCTATTCCGCGGATACCTTCGTTCGTAAAGTCTACGGGGATGCCGAGGCGCGTTTCTTCTATAAAGAAGCGTTGTACTTCATTCAGTGCCCAGGCATGGCGGGATGCCGGCCATACATAGGGATTATCCGATGGGGGAAGTCCCCATTGTTGGAAACCGTTCAGGTGTTCGTCAATGGCACCGATGCCGTCTTTCCAAAGCATTTGTTTCCATTCGGGGGTGGGGAGGTCGTCCTTTAGTACACGTTTATAGCCGTAGAGGGTTACCATCTGGCAAGTCTTTTCTTCCAGTGTCATCTGGCTGAGCAGATCTTCGATACGTGCATCCAGCGAGGCATTCGGATCTTCGTATACATCCTTCACTCCGTTTTTGTTGAAATCAATCCAGCCTTTCTGGTACATCTCGCTTTTGACGGGTTTGTACACAGCCGGTATCTTCACGTTTTTTTGTGCGCAGAGCAGAGTACTGCCTCCGAGCAGTAGTGTCATTGCAATTAGTTTCTTCATGATATTTATATTTTTGTGTATATTATCTTCTGTTGTCAAAGGTACGGGTTATGTGGGAGAAAGAAAGGTAAAATCGTCCGGAGTACTGGCTTTTATTGTACGTATGGTAATGCAAGACTGCTTTGGGTCTTATAAAAAGATAAGGTTTATTAATCCGAAGTAAGCAATCACACTATTCTTTTGTACAGTAACAAAAGAATTCTTATCTTTGCCCCACGATTTCTAAAAACCGTATGTATTCTGGGGTTGACTGGATTTGACAGCGGGTAGAAATAGTAAGTAAGCATGCAGTGCGTCGTTGATTTGCACTTTAATCTCAGTCCTCAAAATTTTATCTGGCGAAAGACAATACGCTCTTGCTGCTTAATCGAATCATAGTAGATTAGCTTAATCCCGGCACCAGGTGCTGGGACGAGACATCACTCGGAAGCTGTTGCTCCGAAGCATTCCGATCCAGTGGTGCAGTTACATCGGAGATAGTTCTTGTCGGCCTTGAGGCGAGAATGAAACTTTAAAGGATAAGGCAATGGTTGATGGCTTTGGTTCTGCCGTTGCTCGAAAACTTAAGCAAAGATAAGCATGTAGAAAGCTTATGATTTCCTCGTTTGGACGAGGGTTCGATTCCCTCCAGCTCCACAAATAAAAATGGTAAGTCCTTGAACTGCTAAAGTTCAAGGACTTTTGTTTTACCAGATATTCTCTCTTAATTTCCAACTACTTAGGTAGTTGTCACCGAATCGTATACAATAACGTGATGAAAATGAAAAGCATCTGTAAAGCTGTAATTTCTGTTTACGTAAAGGTTTACGTGCCTTTTTACTTTCTTTCCTTTTCCTTTTATATGCAATTCTTCTACTTTTGGCCATGTAAATCTATTTAAAACCAATTCTAATATTATATTTATGGAAAGAAGCCTCTTTAAATTTGCTCTACTGGGAGTCATGCTCTTGATCAGTCATTCCTCTTTTTCACAAATAACGGAACGGGAACGTCCTGCGGAATGGAAACAATTAGTGAAAGGCTCCCGCTTTATGGATCGCTTCCTGCCGATGAAGGGAAATGTACTTTCATCCGATACATGGGGCGCTGACTGTGTGCTTCCGCGTTATGTAGATAATGGCATTGAAGACGGTATCTGGTCCTATTGGGGTGGAAATATTCGAAAAGGCGAAGACGGTAAATATCATCTATTTGCCTGCGGCTGGCTGGAATGTTCACCTAAAGGACACATGGAATGGCCTAACTCATACGTATTTCATACCGTAAGCGATAATCTGACAGGGCCTTTCAAGCCTGTTCGTGTCATAGGTAAAGGGCATAATCCTGAAATATTCCGTGCTAAGGATGGCCGGTATGTTGTCTATGTAATTGATGGACGTTATGTATCCGATGATCTGAATGGAAAATGGGAATATGGAAAGTTTGATTTCAATGCACGCGACCGCCGTATTATCGAAGGTCTGTCTAATCTTTCATTTGCCCAGCGTGAAGACAGTTCTTATGTAATGGTTTGTCGCGGTGGTGGTATCTGGGTCAGCAAAGATGGATTATCGGAATACAATCAACTGACCGACAAACGGGTTTATCCGGATGTGGACGGTCGGTTTGAAGATCCCGTAATCTGGCGCGATCATATTCAGTATCACCTGATTGTTAATGATTGGCTGGGACGTATTGCTTTCTATCTTCGTTCAAAGGATGGAGTGAACTGGGTGGTCGATCCGGGTGAAGCTTATATGCCGGGAGTTGCTGTACATGCAGACGGACAGGTGGAAGACTGGTTCAAATATGAACGCCTTAAAGTGTATCAGGATAAATACGGACGTGCCATTCAGGCTAATTTTGCGGTAATCGATACGCTTAAAAACGAAGATAAACCTTTTGATCACCATAGCTCAAAGAATATCAGTATTCCCTTGAATCCGGGATTGTTGCTTACCATACTGGACGAGAAACCTATTACCTCGGGTACAAAAACAATTCGTGTGAAGATACAGGCGGAAGAAGGCTTCAATCCCCAGACGGATATAGATGTGAATTCCTTGCGCTTCGGTGCTTCTGAAGAAGTGAATTATGGTAGGGGTTGTCAGGTATTGACCACAGAAAGTGCGGGCAAGGATTTGATTGTAACTTTCAATGGCAAAGGAAATGGCATCACTAAAGATGAGTTTGCCCCGAAGTTGATTGGAAAATACAAAGATGGAAGAATACTTTATGGGTATGCGCGTTTGCCATACATTGATTATATAGAACCGATCCTTTCAGCTCGTGCCCCAGTCTTTACCAAATCCGGGAAGGGACTGGAATGTACAGTGGAAATACAGAATTTCGGTCAGGTCGGCTCAAAGAAAGCATTGGTGGAAGTAGCGTATAAAAAGGAAGGAAAAACAATAAAGGTAGCTTCCGGTATGGTTCCGGCATTGAAGCCTTATGAAAAAACAGATATATTGCTTTCTGCTAAAGATGTGTTTGAGGAAGGAAAGGAATATGATTTGATAGTGACACTCTATTCCGGCAAAAAAGTATTGTCAACATTTAATCTGAAAAAGAAAGTGTTGGAGTAATCTGAGAAAGCTATCGGTCCCGATGATTTGATAAGGGGATAAATATTCCGCTTACAAGGTATTAACTTCCTGTCGACAAGGTCTCAACTTCTTGTCAACAGGAAGTTAATTTTTTGTATGCAAAGAGTTGGCATCTTGTAATGTATTGATAAATAAAGCCTTCCTAACTTGTCTAATTTTAATATAATAAGGTTCTGTTCATAAACGAATGATTAATATTATACCGTCAATATCTTTCGGAAACTTTCATTAAATTTCTATCTTTGCGGAAATCCGTATTACCTGAATAAGATGAAACGATACCTGCTGTTATTTCTTATGTAATTGATTTCTATGAAGAGTCAACAATAACAGGGAGGTAGTCGTTATTAGGTTATAGTTAAATTTCATTTTATGAAACATTTCGTTCTTTTTGCCTGCGTGGCCGTTGGTTTGATTTTTGCCGGATGTCGTAACCGGCAGGAACCACCTGTGCCGGTAGTTGTGCAGGAGGCTGAACCTAAAGATACGGCTGTGCTGGAATTTCCTCATCCTAAAGAGAAACAGTTGACCGCTGCCGATATTTCCCTTACCAAAGAATTGCTTTATGACCAGCATACCCTCGAAGATACCTATCCATATAAGGATACGGTACGCTCTTTCAAATGGGATGTCATCCGGAACTGCCTGGCTTATATCGAGAATATGCAGCGCGATACTACTGCAAGGTGGGTGGTGTTGCAGAATTATAAGAATCTGAATAAAGAAGCTCCCCTGGTACGTAAGTTCGTGCGGAATGTGTATCGCCGTGTAGCTGATACACTGGGCGTGGAGCGCTATCAATCGGTACCGCTATATCTGCCCACTGATACGCTGGTACCCGAACGTTATGGTAGAGACGGTACTATCGCTTATCTGAAAGGCGAGGAGGGAAGTTTTTACCGGATATTACCCGCCACTTTTGAAGAAGAATGGCTGGCACCACGCAGTTATCTGAAACAATTGCCGGATAGCACCGTCTTTAATCATGTGATTTTTGTCGACCGCCTGGATCAGAATATTACTACCTTGGAACATGTCTCGGAAGGTGAGTGGAAGATACGCAGCATGAATCCCGCCACTACCGGAATGCATGCTCCACCCTATGCTCAGGAAACCCCACTGGGGATGTATCTGCTTCAACAGAAGAAAACGCGTATGGTATTCCTGAAAGATGGTTCGGCGGAGACAGGAGGCTATGCCCCCTATGCCAGCCGTTTTACGAACGGAGCTTATATTCACGGAGTGCCGGTGAATGCGCCGCGTACAAGTATGATTGAGTATAGCTGGTCGTTGGGAACCACTCCACGTTCGCATATGTGTGTGCGCAATGCCACTTCACATTCCAAGTTCGTTTTCGATTGGGCGCCTACCGAACGCTCTTTGGTTGTGGTGATTGAATAGTGAATCCTCATTTTTAACTATCTGTGTGATAGGTGTCTGGAGAAAAAACTGTAATTTAGCCGCCGTTATTTCTCTGGCTAAAGTTTTATGTTGCGATTTATTGTATCCATTTTATTCTTATTTCTTCCTTGTACCTTGTTTCTGGGCGGCAAGTCGTCAGATAACACTCCTGATTCTGCTGAAAGGACTGCTGCATCTGATGTTGAGGCTTATGCGAGCTTATACCGTTCCATGCAGTTGGAAGGAGTTGTTAACTGGAAAGCTTTCCGGCAGGCTGTAGCAGGTTATTATAAAATAGACAATCGTAAACGGGAGGTGTTGACATTGATAGACTTTTCCCGTCCTTCTACCGCAAAACGTCTTTTTGTATTTGACATGAGGGAACGTAAAGTACTTTTCTCATCGGTTGTTTCCCACGGAAAGAATAGCGGTGATAATTATGCCACTTCCTTTTCCAACGAATATGGTTCCTACAAAAGTTCACTGGGGTTCTATCTTACAGAATCTACTTATCAGGGAAAGAATGGGTATTCGCTTATTTTGAATGGTTTGGAAAAAGGAATCAACGACCGGGCTCGTGAGCGTGCCATTGTGATGCATGGGGCGGCTTATGCCGATCCTTCGGTAGTCAGCAGAGGAGGACGTTTGGGAAGAAGCTTTGGCTGTCCGGCTGTTCCGCAAAAACTTTCCCGTCCTATCATTGATGCCATTAAAGGAGGAAGTGTGATGTATATCTATGCTGAAACTCCTGATTATCTGGCACACAGTTCAGTCTTAAAAGATGCAGACGGACTGTAGTTTAATTCTTTTCATTACGAAGCATATTTTTGACGTTTGTCAATTCCTGTAATCTTATCTTTTCATACCTTTGCGTGCAATTTTCAGAGGATTAATTTATGGCAACATCAAGAGAAATGACGGCAGGACGCGCATTGCCGTTGATATTCAATTTCACTATGCCTCTGTTGATGGGAAACCTGCTACAACAGACATACTCTCTGGTAGACGCGGCAATCGTAGGAAAATTCTTGGGTATTAATGCACTGGCTTCGGTAGGAGCAAGTACTTCGGTGATTTTCCTTATTCTTGGTTTCTGTAATGGATGTTGTGGAGGTTTCGGTATTCCTGTGGCGCAGAAGTTCGGAGTGCGGGATTACAGTACAATGCGTCGTTATGTATCGGTCAGTTTACAACTGGCAGCGGTGATGTCGGTGGTGATTGCGATAATTACGAGTATTCTGTGTGGAGATATTTTGCAGATAATGCGTACACCGGATATCATATTCCAGGATGCCTACTATTATTTATTGATAACGTTTATCGGAGTTCCCTGTACTTTCTTTTATAATTTGCTGTCCAGCATCATTCGTGCTTTGGGCGATAGCAAGACGCCTTTCTGGTTTCTGTTGTTTTCCACTATACTTAATATTCTGCTCGACTTGTTCTGTATCCTGGTATTAGATTGGGGAGTGGCGGGAGCCGCCATCGCTACGGTCTTTTCACAAGGCGTATCGGCTGTGTTGTGTTATGGATACATGATGCGCCGTTTTGACATATTGCGGGGAACACCGGATGAACGGAAGTTCAACGGCGCCTTGGCACGGACACTGATGTATATCGGTGTACCTATGGGATTACAATTCTCGATTACCGCTATCGGAAGCATCATGTTGCAAAGCGCCAACAATGCATTGGGAACTGCTTGTGTAGCCGCTTTTACTGCTGCCATGCGCATCAAGATGTTCTTTATGTGTCCGCTTGAAAGTCTGGGCATTGCTATGGCTACTTATACCGGACAGAATTATGGTGCGGGTAAGCCCGGACGTATCTGGATGGGAGTAAAGGCAAGTACGTTAATGATGATTATTTACTGGGCGTTTACGTTCTGCATATTGATGCTGGGGGCACGTACGTTTGCCTTGCTTTTTGTGGAAGCGTCTGAACTGGAAATATTGAAGGACACGGAGTTGTTCCTGCATATTTCCGTGTCCTTCTTCCCGGTTTTGGGATTGCTCTGTATTCTGCGATATACCATCCAGGGAGCGGGATATACCAATCTTGCTATGCTTTCCGGAGTTTCCGAAATGATAGCACGTGTGCTGGTAAGTCTTTATGCAGTGCCCGCTTTCGGCTATCTTGCGGTCTGCTTCGGTGATCCGACGGCATGGATTGCGGCTGTCCTGTTCCTGGTGCCGGCATTTATTTTTGTATATCGGAGGTTGCTTCGGATGAGGAGAGAACAGTGAGTATAATTCCCGTGCCTCCTCCCGGTGCCTGTGCTATCGTCGCATATTTGCCTATTTTTGCTTCGGGTACTATGGTTTGTGGCCAAGTAGTAGGACAGGTGGTGATGAATGTGACAGACTTTGCACAGGAAACAACGTAACTGAGCTATGTTGTTCTTATGGGTTATTATATCATCATCCGTATTGATGGTAGTCATCATCCGTATTGATGGTAGTCATCATCCGTATTGATGATAGTCATCATCCGTATTGATGATAGTCATCATCCGTATTGATGATATATCGAATCATACACTAAGGTATGTTCATTCTAAAGATTTTGTTGATAGGCAATAAGGGTGTCATTGGGAAAAACATTATCTTTGGGTCATAAAAGTAAAAGGTATGAACCGTAACTTTATAGCAAAAACTATGTACGAATGGGCTAATGAAATGAACTGTGCCGTAACCGTATGTGACACAGAAGGAGTCATCCTTTATATGAATGAGAAAGCATGTCGCACGTTTGCCAAACATGGCAGTCTGATAGGCAAGAATCTATTTGATTGCCACAACCCGCAATCGCAGGACAAGATACGCGAACTGCTTGAAACGGGAGGTATCAATGCTTATACCATTGAGAAGAACGGAGTCAGGAAAATGATTTATCAGACGGCATGGAAACAGGATGGTGTGGTGGGAGGCCTGGTAGAGATTTCCATGGAGATACCCGGAGAGATGCCCCACTATGTGAGGAAATGAATCGTAAAATGGAAAGGTGATTATGCATGATGTGTTGCGAAGGCACTGAACGAAAAATCATACATATAGATATGGATGCGTTTTACGCATCTGTAGAACAGCGTGACAATCCAGAGTTGCGCGGAAAACCTATTGCAGTGGGTTATGCCGAAGAACGTGGTGTAGTGGCAGCTGCCAGTTATGAGGCGCGTCGCTTTGGAGTGCGTTCGGCTATGCCATCTACGAAAGCAAAGCGGCTTTGTCCGCAACTTATCTTTGTGCCTGGACGGATGGAGGTGTATAAAGACATCTCCCGCCAGATACATGAAATTTTCCATGAATATACGGATATCATTGAGCCGCTTTCGTTGGATGAGGCTTTCCTGGATGTGACAGAGAATAAACCCGGTATCCCATTGGCTGTGGACATTGCCAAGGAAATCAAACAAAAGATACGGAGAGAACTTAATCTTGTAGCATCCGCCGGTATATCTTATAATAAATTCCTGGCAAAGATTGCTTCGGATTATCGCAAGCCGGATGGACTGTGTACCATCCACCCTGACCAGGCGCTGGATTTTATAGCCCGTCTTCCCATCGAGAGTTTCTGGGGCGTAGGTCCGGTGACGGCAAAGAAGATGCATTCATTAGGGATTCACAATGGAGAACAGTTGCGAGCCTGTTCACAGGCCATGTTACTGCGTGAGTTCGGAAAAGTCGGTTCATCGTATTATGATTGTGCAAGAGGAATTGACCTCCGTCCGGTGGAGTCGGTGCGTATTCGTAAATCTATCGGCTGTGAACATACATTGGAGAAAGATATCTCGCAACGTTCATCGGTTATCATCGAGTTATATCATACTGCGGTGGAACTGGTTGGGCGTCTGGAACATAAAGATTTTAGAGGAAACACACTGACGCTGAAAATCAAGTTTCATGATTTCAATCAGATAACCCGTAGTATTACGCAGGCCAAAGAATTAATTACTCTTGATGTGATTCTTCCCTTGGCAAAACAACTACTGAAAGAAGTGGATTATGAACATCATCCTATCCGCCTGATAGGTCTTTCTGTTTCTAATCCGCGGGAGGAGACAGAGGAGAAGGGCGTCTGGGAACAGTTGAGCTTTGAATTTAGTGATTGGAAATGAACCCTCTTTCCCTGTGATTTATTAATCCGATGTACAAATGGATGATTTTGTACCCAACTACGGATAATCAGATACACTGTTTTGGCGGAACTTGTGTACTTTTGCCTCATCGTATAACAGATAATCTAACTTTTAAATATCATGAAGAAGAACACGCTTTGCCGCATTATCCTTTCTTTCTGCCTGCTTATTGTCGCAGGTGTTTCAGCACATGCCTATACCGAACGGAATCTTTTGCAAAAAGCTGCCGGTAGTGAAGAACAACTGAAAGAGGTATTGGTGATGAATCAGAAATGGGTACCTTATCCTGCTTATACCGACCGTGCCGGTTGGGACGAATTGCTGGGTACCAATAAAGAAAATCTGATTCGTGCCGGAGAGAAAATGCTTAATTACGAATGGAAAGTAATCCGCGCCACCGACTATCTGGAATATGAACGCAGTGGCGAACGGAACATTATGCAAAATCCCTATGAGGCCAACCGGAAAGCAATCAACATCCTGATGCTTGCCGAACTTGCCGAAGGAAAAGGGCGGTTTATCGACCAACTGATAAATGGAGCATTTTATAGTTGCGAGATGACTTCCTGGGTACTTTCTGCCCATCTGGTACGTCAGACCACCAAACGCTCTCTGCCCGATTATCGCGAACAGGTGATTGATCTGGGTTCGGGAAACTTCGGTTCCATGTTGTCGTGGGTATATTACTTCTTCCATGATTCTTTCGATAAAATAGATCCTGTAATCTCTCAACGCTTGCGTCATACTTTGCAGGAGCGTATTCTCGATCCTTATATGAACAATGACCGGGAATGGTGGATGGCTTTCCAATGGAAACCGGGAATGATTATCAATAATTGGAATCCATGGTGTAACTCCAATGTATTGCAATGCTATCTTTTATTAGAGAATGACCGTGACCGCCTGGCAAAGGCTGTTTGGCGCAGCATGCAGTCGGTAGATAAGTTCATCAATTTTGTAAAGGCTGACGGTGCTTGTGAAGAAGGACCGTCTTATTGGGGACATGCAGCCGGGAAAATGTATGACTATCTTCAGATACTTTCGGATGGAACAGCCGGAAAAGTATCTCTTTTCAATGAACCGATGATTCGCCGGATGGGAGAATATATCAGTCGTACGTATGTAGGAAACGGTTGGGTAGTGAACTTTGCGGATGCTTCTGCCAAGGGTGGAGGCGATGCACAGTTGATTTACCGTTATGGCCGTGCGGTCGGCAGTGAGGAAATGATGCAGTTTGCTGCTTATCTGTTGGATGGTAAGCGTCCTTCTGTGCCCTTGGGCAATGACACTTTCCGCTCCTTGCAGTCCATATTATGGAATGGAGAACTGGAAAAGACGACTGCTGCCCATACCATACCTGCTTGTACCTGGTATCCTGAAACGGAATTCTGCTATCTGACCAATAAGTCCGGCTGGTTCCTGGCTACGAAGGGCGGATTCAATAATGAAAGTCATAATCATAATGATGTAGGCACATTTTCATTGTATGTCAATACGATACCTGTGCTGATTGATGCGGGGGTAGGAACTTATACACGGCAGACATTCAGTAACGAACGTTATACCATCTGGACCATGCAAAGTAATTACCATAACCTGCCGATGATAAACGGAGCACCCCAGAGTTTCGGACAGAATTATAAGGCTACGGATGTTGTCTGCCAACCGAAGAAACGTTTCTTCTCAGCGAACATTGCGACGGCTTATCCGGAGGAAGCCGAGGTAAATAACTGGACACGTGCCTATTCATTGGGTGATAAGCAACTGACGATTACCGATAATTTCTCCTTGAAATCAGCGAAAGAACCTAATCAGGTGAACTTCCTTACTTGGGGAAAGGTGGATATTTCCGTGCCCGGAAAGGTGACGATAGATGTACAGGGACAGAAAGTAACTTTGGAATATCCCGGTGAATTCATAGCAACCGTTGAAACGATCAATTTGCCTGATACACGTCTTTCCAATGTTTGGGGAACGGAGATTTACCGTGTTGCCTTGAAAGATAAAGATGCGCGATTAACAGGTAAGTATAAGTTTGTTATTAAATAAAAAAAACTATATTTGCGTATTAGAATACAAGAAACGCAAAATTATGGGATGTTTTATGAATTTATTATGGCTGGTGTTCGGAGGTATTTTTACCGCTATAGAATATCTTGTTGCCAGTTTATTGATGATGATTACCATTATCGGTATTCCGTTCGGTATGCAAACTCTGAAAATGGCTTCACTTGCATTATGGCCTTTTGGCAAAACGGTGCGGAGCGGTGAACGTTCGGGTGGTTGTCTGTATATACTGATGAACGTGTTGTGGATACTTCTGGGCGGTATCTGGATTTGCCTTTCTCATCTGGCATTCGGTGTGGTGCTGTGCATCACCATTATTGGTATCCCCTTCGGACTACAGCATTTCAAACTGGCAGGATTGGCTTTGACGCCTTTTGGAAAAGACATTGTAAGCGACTGATAAAAGAAGAGGGCGAAAAACCTTTCGGTTTTCCGCCCTCATTCATTTTATTTAAAGGTGTTATTTACATGATAATGTTAGCTTGCTTTGCAAGCAGTTTTTGAAGTTTGCCATTCAGAGCCTGGCACATAGTTCCGTTTCCCATTGCTTGATAGCGTTTAATACGGTACTGTAACATAAAAATTTCATTTGCATTCTTTTTCATAATTGTCATCTTTTTGTGCTTTCCGCGTTTCGGAAAGCGGGTTTTACATCTTTTTCTTTTCTCTTATTAACGCTGCAAAGATACGAATTGTTCACGAGAAACATGTTTTAAAACATATAATAATGCGCTTTTTATTCGTTTTTCTTTAGAAATCCCTAATTTTGCTATGTGCATATTACAAAAGTATGACTAAAAATGGAATAAATGATCTTTGTACGATCTATTAATAATTTGTATACCTTTGCAGCATCTTACACATAATCAACCCTTACAAACAGGAAGTCATAATGATAAATAAACTGTTGACACTTTTACGAAGCCCTTATCCATCATTGGTGAAGAGATGGAAAAGCGTGATAATACCTTCACTTATAGTGTTTCTGATCCTTTTTGTGTTGCAGCCTTTTGGCATTTCTATGATGGGAGGCTATAAATTCTGGGTAGTGTTAGGTTATGGAGTGGTTTCTTCATTGGCACTGAGTATCTCCACGTATTTGTTTCCTGCTTTGTTTCCCCGTTATCATAGTGAGAAGAACTGGACATTAGGCCGCGAATTGTTAGGAACTTTGGGAGCTTGTTTGCTGATTGCGATAGGTAACTGTTTCTATACGGCTTGGGTATTTGGTTCATTCATACTGAGCTGGAAAGGATTTCTGATAAGTTTGGCTTGGGTGGCGGTTCTTGCTCCTTTCCCTATTGTCTTCTTTTTGATGTGGAATCGTAATTTGCAGCTGGTACGTAATCTGAAGGAGGCAACGGAGATTAACTACGCTCTTGCGAAAAGAGAGAATACCCAGAAGGAGAAGATTCGGACAAGGAATGAGGAACAGATAGGAGAAGGTAGGGCAGTAGAAGAAGTAGCAGAAGAAGAAACTCCTATGCAGTTGGTTTTCTCCGGCGGAACGAAAGAAATGCTGGAAGTGGATGCCCATACCTTATTTTATGTAGAAGCAGAAGGAAATTATATTAGAGTAGCTTACAGTAGTGCGGATAAGATGCAGCAAAAGCTGGTGCGGGCTACTATGAAGCAGGCGGAAGAAGCAGTTGCTGCCTGTCCGTTTATTGTCCGTTGTCATCGGGCCTTTCTGGTGAACATACACACTGTGGTAAAAGTAAATGGAAACTCACAAGGATACCGTTTGAGACTGGAAGGATGTACGGAAGAAGTTCCGGTTTCCAGAGGCTATGCAAAAGAGATAAAAACGCTGATAGAAGGGGATACGGAAGGGTAGTCATTCGTCACAGAATAAAAAAAATACAGCCATTCGTCACAGGAGGAGTGCTGTTTGTCACATATCCGGATAGTCTGTCCCGGATATTTTTTTGCCTGAAATTCTTAGTCTATGTTTGCTGACGGAAATCGTAAAGAACATAGATAAAATGAAAAGATTGATTCTACTTTTTAGTGTAAGTGTATTGCTGATGGTGCAGCACTTGGAGGCGCAGACAGCTGTGACGGATACCGTTTTCTTGCAACTATACAATGATAGTGTAGATTTGAAGGAAGTGGTAGTGAAAGGTAAAAGGACGCCTGTTGCCAACAGTCGTTGGAGTGATATGAGTCCGGTGGAACTGGTGACTGTGGGAGGTGCAAACGGTGATTTGTATCAGGCATTGCAGACACTGCCGGGCACGCAGGTACAAGGAGAAAGTGGCCGGCTGCTGGTGCGCGGCGGAAGTAGTGATGAAACACAGACATACATTGACGGAATGCACGTCTTGAATCCTTATACGGCTACAGGTATAAACTCACCGGCGCGCGGGCGTTATTCCACTTTTATGTTCAGTGGTGTCAATCTGGAATCGGGCGGGGCTCCGTTGGAATACGGGGATGCACTCTCGGCTGTGTTACCATTGGAGACAAAGGATAAGCGCCCTATCAATAAGTTAGGCATTAATGCCTCTACGGTAGGCTTCGGTGGGGGAGGTACACGGGCTTTCGATAAAGGTTCACTTTCGGTGAACCTGGATTATCAGGACTTATGTGTCTATGATCATATCTATTCAGGACGTACGGATTTTGAAGATCCCTACCGGATGATGACCGGATCGGCACAATTCCGCTATCATCCCGATGATGCTACGCTTTTCAAGATTTATGGCGGCTATGATCATACTGACTTTTCCAATTATGAAGGCGCTGAACGTAGACTGTTCGATCTGAATGAGAATAATTTCTATCTTAATACAACTTTCCGTAAGCGTACTTCCGGTGGATGGAACTGGTTTGCAGGTGCGGCATTCTCTTTCTTTGAACAGAAGATAGGTAATGTATCACTTTCGACAGATCATTGGATGGAACAACAACAGGAACTTCATGCAAAGGCAAAAGTGTTCAAGTGTATTTCTCCGGCTTTTCGTCTGGATATGGGAGTGGAGAGTTTTATCCGCCGGTATGAGAATCGTTATCAATATCAGATGAAAGAGGCGGAGGGAATAGATAGCCATCATGAAATCAATCCGACGATCAGTGCAGGCTTTCTTTCGGCGACTTACTATCCGGTGGAGCAATTGAAGGCGGAACTTTCTGTCCGCACAGAATATACTTCATTGAATGAAAAGGTGAATTTCTCACCCCGTCTGGCTGTTAATTACTATTTGGGAGATGTAGTACTCTCTGCTACGGCGGGACGATATACACAGTTGCCGGTTAGCAGATTGCTGGCTCAGGAGAACAAGTTGAAATCGGAATCATGCATTCAGTATAATCTGGGTGCGCAGTATGAGGGTGATGGACGCTTCTACAAGGCTGAACTTTATTATAAGAAATATGACCGTCTGGCATTGGTGGAAAAGGGAACGGTAGATGCAGCGGAAGTACTGACTTCCGGTGGTTATGGCTACAGTAAAGGTTTCGACTTATTCTTTAATGACCGTGTCCTGCTGAAGAATCTGGAATACCAACTTTCCTATACATATAATATTGCCAAGCGGAAGTTTCAGGAATATACGGAACTGACTACTCCGCAATATGCCACTCAGCACAATGCATCCCTAGTGCTGAAGTATTCCATTCCGCGAATCGGCACGATAGTCGGTTTGACGAACCGTTTCAGCAGTGGGCGTCCTTATCATAATCCGGATTTACCGGGCTTGATGAATGATCATGTGAAGCCTTATAACAGTCTTGATCTCGGACTGACATTCCTGCCCAGTAAGAAAGTGATTATCCATGCCTCTGCTACCAATATCCTTTGCCGGAAAAATGAGTTTGGGCGGGTGAATAATAAAGCTATTCTGGCTTCAAACGATCATTTCTTCTATATCGGGGTGTTTATCACACTTGGGAAGAAGGCGGCTTATGATGTTTCTAATTTCTAATTTAATTAAAAAAAGGTCCGTGTTCGTCCGCCTAATCCGTGTCGTCCGCGTATCTATTTATAAACTCTTTAAAAACAAATCAAATGAAAGCAATGATTATTAGTTTCGTATGTGTTTTGGCTTTTGCAACTCAAAGTCTGTCTGCACAAAATCTTACTCTGGAAGTACGTGGTATTGAAAATGTAGCTGGTAAACTCTATGTTGCCATCTACAACTCTCAGGAGACATTCATGAAGAAGCCGCTTGCCGGTTTTGCAGTAGAGGTGAAGGATAAAGTTGTGTCTATCCCCTGTAAAGGACTCCCGGCAGGAACTTATGCCTTCTCCATGTATCAGGATGAGAATGGAAATGGTAAATTGGATACCGGTGCTTTCGGTATTCCTGTGGAGAAGTTTGGTTTCAGCAATGATGCCGAAGGCGTTATGGGCCCCCCTTCTTACGAAAAATGCAGTTTTACCTTCTCTGAGGATACAACTTTAGTGGTACATCTGAAATAAACTTCAGATAATTATGAAATTCTGGAAGATTTTTATAACCACTTTATTAGCAAGCAGTTCTGAGGATAAGGTAAAAATGAGGTAATGATTTGGCAACCCTGTCTATTTCTACGTTCTGCTGTGAGTTGCTGTCAATGTCTCTCGTCTTGGTACAAAAGTAGCAATAAAAATCGGATACACATCAAAATGTCCCATGATTTTTATCACAGGACGTTTTTTATCTTCGCTGAATAATCCGGTTTAACCGTTACTTCTATTTTCGGCAAGTTGCGGGCTATGATTGCTGAAATTTATACTTTAATCCATACTCTTCCAACTTGCTATACAGCGTTGTACGTCCGATTCCGAGCAATTCGGCGGCAACCTTGCGGTTTCCGTTTGCCTGCTTCAACGCGCGTAAGATGCGTTCCTTGTCCTCCGCATCGTTTCGCAAGGCGAAGCTGACAGGTGAGGTCGGTTTCGTTACGGCAAGTTCCAGATGCTCTTTCATGACAACTCCCGTCTGTGCCTGCAACACCGCGCCCATTATCTTCTGCCGAAGCTCACGGACATTACCCGGCCACGGATGGGTCAGCAATGTCTTACGGGCTTCCGCATCGAACCCAGTCACGCTACATTCCAATTCATTGTTAGCAATCTCACGGAAGAACTCCGCCAACGGCATGATGTCCTCCTGACAGTCACGCAAGGGCGGAACAGTTATCTCGAAGTCGTGCAAACGGTACAGCAAATCCTGTCGGAAACGTTTTTCAATGACCGCTTTCTCCAGATCCTCGTTGGTGGCGGCGATGATGCGGACATTGAAACTCTTGTCCGTCTTGTCACCTATAGGGCGGTATCTCCGTTCCTGTATGGCACGGAGTAACATCTGCTGGGTTTCCAATGCGAGATTGCCTACCTCATCCAAGAACAATGTGCCACCCTCTGCCTCATTGAAGTATCCTTTCTTTGTGCTGTCCGCACCCGTAAACGCGCCTTTGACATGTCCGAAGAATGCCGAGGGCGCAAGGTCTTTGGAGAGTGAACCGCAGTCCACAGGCACAAACGGTTTCCCTGCCCTTTTGCTCTTATCATGCAGATGGTGGGCGATATGCTCCTTGCCCGTGCCGTTCTCTCCGAATATCAGCACGCTCATATCAGTAGGGGCAACTAATCTTATCTGTTGCATGATTTTCTGAAAGGCGGAACTGTCACGGGCAAAAACGGGCATACGATTTCGTCCGATACTCCGTTCTTTCAGGATGGTATGAAGCAGAGGCATAAGTTTATCCTCCACAAGCTGCTTGGGGATATAGTCCAGCGAGCCGAGTTTCATACTTTCGACTGCCGTATGCACTTCGGCATAGTTGGTCATGATGATTAACGGTTGTGTCATGCCTTCCTTGCGCATCCAGCGCAGCAGGTCGATGCCGTCACCGTCGGGTAGTCGTAGGTCAGAAACCACGATGTCCCCGTCTGAGGCTTGTTGCAGAAGTTTCTTCGCGGTCGAGAGGTGGTAAGCCTGCACGGTACGGAATCCTTCCCGTGCCAGCAGGTTGCAGACAAACTCGCAATACACGATATTGTCCTCCACCACGATGATTCTTGTTTTATCCATTTTCGTATTTTTCCTTTCTTCTTTTGCCTGCCGGATAATTTCAGCACCTTTATCCAGCACAGCCGGTCACCGCTTTGCATATCGCTTCGTCATCTGGAGTGGCACTTCCATGAAGTTGGGCGTAAAGTTCCCTCAATGGCTGGTCGGCACGGAGAATCTGCCATGAACTTCGCAGATGGTGTGTAAGTGTGTCCAGTTCTTGGAGGTCTTTACGCTGTTCTGCATCCTTGACCGCCTGCATTTCCTTTTCGGTTTCCGCTATCAGTTTGTCCTGCATGACGGATTCATTGCCATAAGATAGCAGAGTGGAAAAATCCGGCTTTTCATCCAATATGCTGCTTAATGCGCATTTATCCGTAATCTCCATCAGTTCGGATATGGAGAACGGCTTGAACAGGCATCCGGCAAATCCACGCCCTATAAGTTCCTCCTTGCTGCAACTGCCCGAAGCGGTTGTCACGACTATGGGAATACTCTTCGAGTTGCCTACATTGGATGAGCGCAACAGTTCCAGCAGTTCAAAACCGCTTATCTCAGGCATATTCAGATCCGTCAGAAGCAGGCTGTATTCCTTTTTTCGTATCAGCTCCATCAGTACCGAAACATTGGTACAGGTATCGCAGTGCATCCCTTCCTGGGCATACATTTCTTTCAACATAAGGAGAAGTACCTCGTCATTGTCGATGGCAATCACATCATGGCAGATATGATTATGGCGCATTTGCGCTTGAATTGTCTGTTCCGGCAGTTCCTCGGCTGTCTGCATGGGAATTTCCACCGTGAAGCGGCTCCCTTTGCCTTTCTCGCTTTCCAAGCGTATAGTTCCACCGAGCATCGCCACAATACGCTGCACGATGGACAATCCTAATCCGAAGCCGTCTTTTGCGGCGGCATTTGAAAGACGTTCAAATGCACCGAATACTCGTTGTTGCTCATCTTCGGTCATGCCCGTACCGGTATCTTCAACGATAAGTTTCAGCAAACCGTTATCATAATCCGCTGCCAATGATACACTACCGTTATCCGTGAACTTGATGGCGTTTGACAACAAGTTGTTGCCGATTTGCAGGATACGTTCCTTGTCGGTCAAAACCACCGCATCGGTGTGGCTCTCCACTATCAAAGTCAGCCCCTTGTTCATGGCAATGGGCATGAACTCCGTTTCAAGAATATGCGTGATTGCGGAAATCCTGCAAGGGGAAAGGTTGGGTTGCTCCTTGCCGTTGTCCAGACGGAAGAAATCCAGCAGCGTGTTGAGCATCTCCCGCATACGCTCGGAAGATTGCCGGATATTATCCACATACATGGTGCTTTTATCCGCGCTACAACTTTTCTGCATCAGTCCGGCATAGCCTCATTTTGTCAATCGTATTTTTTCGTGGTAGAAGTAGTTTACGATGACAGGTTTGCCTTTTTCCGAGCGTCCGTATGGCAGATCGTTTATACGATACGGGAAGCCCTGCTCCTTGGCGTAATTTGAAATGTCCTGCTCCAATGCCTGCCAGTATTCAAGCCTTTTTTTATTGTAAATTTCCTCGTAAAGCGGTATGAGGTCAGGATACTTCTCACGGATATACGTCATTATCCCGCCTTTGAACTGCCCGCGTAAATTCAGGTTTTCAAGCCAGATTAAATCAGCATAATCTTTTACCTCCTCTATTATTGCCTTCACGTCTGTTATTCTGGGGAATATGGGCGAGACGAAGCATACGGTGCGGATACCTGCCTCGTATGTCTGACGCATCGCTTTCAGACGGCGTTCAATGCTTACGGCGTTGTCCATATCTGCGCAGAACTGCTCGTCGAGCGTATTGACAGACCATGACACAGTCACTTTGGGAAAACTCTTCAACAGGTCGAGATCGCGAAGGACAAGATCGGACTTTGTGCATATCATAATCTCGGCATCGCTTCCTCGCAGCTCTTCGAGCAGCCTTCGGGTACGGTGGAATTCTTCTTCATACGGATTGTAACCGTCCGTCACAGACCCTATTACAACACGTTCACCGTCGTATTTATGAGGATTCGTTATCGGCTTCCAGTTTTTTACATCTAAAAACGTACCCCACGGCTCGGTGTGCCCGGTGAACCGTTTCATGAACGATGCGTAGCAATACCTGCAGGCGTGGGGACACCCTACATAAGGGTTGACCGAATATCCTCCCACCGGCAGAGAGGATTTGGTCATTACACTCTTTACATCTATTTCCTTTATTGTATCCATATTCATTGTATTCGTCTGGTAAATTGTTCCGGCAATTCCTGAATCATTCTTTCGTCGCCCATAATCGGCAGCAAATCCTCTTTCATGAACACCGGTATGCCATGAGCCTTTGCCTGTTCTGCAATGCTAAGCACCCATTCGGGGCGCGAATATGACTTTCCTTTTCGGTTTCCGGTCTCTGTGCCTATGACAATCCAGTCAATTCCCTCGAAATCAATCTCGCCGATATCATCGAAGAGAGGTTCAAACGTGACATGGTAGTGTCGTGCTTTGATATTCTTTTTCAAATCATCAATCCTCCTTTTCTCGGAACTGCGCGTGACGGTCACGCCCATCCATACGTTCTCGTCGTCAGAGGAGAAACTGATTTTGTCAGGGCGCTTCGTCAGAAAGATATAGGCGTGCTGGGGATTGCTGCTGATCCGCTCGAAAATTTCTGCGTTCCATTCAGGCTTCCAATCGGAGAAATCGCTCATTCCTGTCATGAGCCACACATGAGGACGGGACGTATCGATGATGCGCAGTTTTCGTTCCATGTATTCAGGCACGGAAAAGTCGTCGGTAATGTGGAAACGGCGGCAGTTGTTACGGGCATAGCAGTAAGGGCATCCTATAGTGCACCCTACCACTATGTTCATGTTTTTTATCAGGGATTTAATGCAGACACTCATAACACAACTGTTTCTCCGTCCTCCGGGATAATCAGCCGGCTCATGTCGGCTTCGTGATGCGTTGCCTCATTGCGCAGAATTGCACGGGTGGTCTGGCAATGGTCGATGGCATCCATGTGTACGGCTATCAGCTTGATATGCGAAGGCAATTCGTCAAGTATCTGCATCACTTCGTTCTCGTCGGGGATGATAGGACCGTCCGTTTTGGAAAATTCGGGAAAGATTGCACCTCCGGAGTTTACCACGATATAGTCAGGATTGAACCATTCCACGGTGTCTCGGATACATGCTTCCCATCGGCAGTCACCCATTATATAAACGGTCGGGAAGCCCTCGGCTTTTAGCACATAACCTGATACAGGTCCCATCATCTGCCCGATCTGCCCGAAACCATGATGTCCGGTCGTGCGGTAAATGGATATGCCGTCTATTGTTTTTATTTCTTCGATGGGTATCACATTTGTAAATCCGTCGTTTCTGATGGCGTCCGCGTCCTGGGGCTGAACGTAGAAAGGAATTTCTTTGGGCAAATGTGTGGGGACACTCGGCTCGTAATGGTCGATGTGATTGTGGGTCAGGAGCACCATGTCCACGCCTCCGATAATATCCTGAATAGGAATGGTGAGGTGTACCCTCGGTGTTTTATTCACACCGAGGGCCGATATCAAAGTGCCTTTGTCGGCTAAAACGGGGTCAATTAGCATGGTGTGTCCCGCATACCTGATTTTCAAGGTGGCATTGCGCACCAATTGTACTGTGGATGTCTTTTTCATGACTATATGTCTTGTTATTGATTACGGGTGCAAAGTTCGGAAGAATCCGGCGAAACATCTATGCCTGAAAAAACGGTAATTATGCCATTTTGATAAATGAAATTATTATCTTTGCAAAAACGACAAGGATATGGACGAGATAATCAACCCTGATCGACTGGTCAGCGTACCGTTCAACAAGACACGCTGCGGCGTGGATTTTTACATCAATACTGCCATAAACAAGGACATCGGACTTGTGCTGACAGAAAACAAGCGGTTTAAGACAGACTTCTTCAGCTTCTACTTTTTCCGTAAGGCAAACGGATATTTGCTACTGAACTTCCGCAAGATTGAACTGCGCGACGGCATGGTTCTCCTGCTTTCACCCCATCAGCAACAAGAGTGGCATGTAGATGAGACGGCGTTGGATTACACGTTCCTTATATTCCGCGAAGATTTCATGCGTACTTTTATCGCCGACAAGTTCTTCGTTTTTCGCCTTTTGTATTGTTACCAGACAGATACGCCGCCTTACATCAATGCCACACATGACGAAATGAAGGAATATATGCGGCTGCTCGGAAAGATTAAGTATGAGCTGATGAATCCAGTGTCCGATACGTACAATATCATTGTTTCCTTACTATATTATCTTTTGCTGATTATCAATCGTACATACGCTGCCGCCTATTGCTTGCCCGCTGAAATTGCTAAAAACAATTTCGCTTTTCGGTTCAAGGACTTGTTGGAACAGAATATCCGCACCCACCAGCGGGTGCAGGAATATGCAGACATGCTTCATGTCAGTCGCATCACACTCAATAACTCAGTAAAAGCCCAATTCGGAGTATCAGCTACCCATTTGATAAAACAACGTCTGCTTGAGGAACTGAAGAACGAATTGCTATTCTCCAACCGCACTGTCAGTGAAATGGCGGATGATTTCAATTTCTCTGATCCGAGCCATCTCATGCGCTTCTTCAAACAGCAAACAGGCAAAACATTTACTCAGTACATGACGGATTACAATAAAGGCATATACGAATAACTTCTTAATATAGTCGATAGCGGCTATCGAAATATGGTTGTTGATGTTCAGGCGTTTTTGTACTGCATGAACCATTTTACGATTTCTGGATCTTCGTGCGAGCCGAGTAAGAAAGGCTTGTCGGTATCCAGCGTCTTTATCCGTGCCATGTCGTCGGCCGACAGGGTGAAGTCTAATATGTCGAGATTCTGCTTCATGCGTTCCGGTTTCACAGACTTAGGAATAATTATGCACACTGATATTTATCGCGCCCGGACAGGTGTTCGGTGCGGAAGATGACGGCATGCAGTTCCAACCAGATGGCTACCTGCTTATGTTCCATCCCGACCTGCTGCGGAATACACCTCTCGGGCGGATAATGCGTGAATATTCGTTCTTTTCCTACGAGACAAACGAGGCATTGCACCTTAGTGTGGAAGAACGGCAAATCATCATGGATTGCTTCCACAAGATTCAATATGAATTGAACCATCCGATACACCGTCACAGCAAGAACCTCATCACAGACAGCATCAAGACGTTCCTTGATTACTGCACACGTTTCTATGACCGCCAGTTCATCACACGCGACAACCAAAACCGAGACATCCTCGCAAGATTTGAGCGGTTGCTTGACGAATACTTCCATGATGGGGCTGCTAAACGGATAGGCTTGCCCACTGTACAGTATTGTGCAGACAAGCTCTGCCTCTCGCCCAACTATTTCAGTGATTTATTGAAAAAAGAAACAGGTTCAACCGCCCTGCATTTCATTCATGACAAGTCTATTGAAATAGCCAAGACGGAACTTGCATCTACAGACGACACCGTTAATGAAATCGCCTATAATCTCGGTTTTCAGTACCCGCAACATTTTACCCGACTGTTCAAGAAAGAGGTAGGTTACACTCCGAATGAATATAGAGCGCAAGTGTCGTGAGAATTGGATTAGTACAGAATATTAGAACCCAACACCTCTCTTGCGCTTAACTTTCTTCCTTCTGCGAAGTATATCCACCATTTCCTGATTGGCTTCCGCATCAGCAGCGTTATAAGATGAGCCACTGCTTTTTAGCAATCCCCAAGAGCCGTTGAACAACTCGCTTTGTGCCGTGCCGGACGGTGCGCTTGGTGTAGCCGTTTCATATATTCCGGCTGTTATTCCCATACGTTCCCTGCATCTGTTGTGCTGCAAAGCCGCGTCAATCTTGGAATAACTGAAACGCCTGTCCACTTTGGAGCCGTTGAAATGGTAGCCATTCATGGAGAATACAACACCCTGCACCTCGCTGGTCTGCCCCTTATGCTTGAAATATACTTCCACTCCCTGCCGTTTCAGGTTGGCGATAAGCACGTTCCAGTTGCCGCATCTGCCGACTTCCATTTTGATGATGTCGTAAAGCGCATATTTCGTCCTGTCTGGCTCTTTCAGGCGGTTGCGTTTGACATTGTCCTTTCCGCCAGCCATATGCAAGCCGTATTTCAAGGTCAATTCCTTGCAGATGCGGGTACTGCGCAGACGCTCGTGCCTGTCCGATATGGTATTGCCGTTGTTGTCTATGCGGTTGAAAGCAATATGCACGTGCGGATGCTCCTTGTCGAAATGCTGGGCGATGAAGAACTGCGTATTCTTGATTCCCATCCGTTCCATATATTCAAGCGCGATGCCTGCCATGATACGGTTCGTCAGCCGTAACTCATCCTCTTTGGAAAAACTCAACGCGATATGTCCGACAGGTTTTGTCACCTTATCGTTCATCCGTGACTGGGCATTGAAACTCATGGCGATAGTTTCCAGATTTTCCATAAACAAGCCTTCGCTTGCTACTATCTGCGTATCCTTCTTCTTGTCGATGATGTAATCCACCACACCCTTGAAGTCGCTTCCTTTTACGATTTTCGCCATCATATCCCTATCTTGGTTATAAGTTCATGAATCCTTGCCACTGCCACCTTGCAGTCCCACCGTTCATCGTGGAAGCCTCCGGCGTTTGCCTTACGCGCAAGCTGGTTGAGATTGTTAGCCATGCCGCAGAGTTGGCGGATGTATCCGGCATGTTCCTCCGACAGCCGTTCTTTCACATGACCGTTACGGAAACATTCCCTCATGTACTCGCTTGGTGATACGCCCGCCTCATGCGATCGTGTCAGCAGGCGGAAGTAGTCGGCTGCCGTCATTTTCACTGCGATACGGTATTTCAGTTTCTCGGTTGCTTCCTTCTTGGGGCGACCTCCCTTGTTGCGTTCCTTGTGTTCCTTTGTCTGTTCCATATTTTATTCCTTTTAATTCAGTTACTGATTCAACTGTATAGACCGACGGGATGCCACCTCCTGCAATTTGGATGGTGGGTGGCAAGCGGTTTCGGTACACCCGAAACACAAACTTGCTACCTCCCAATCCTTAAGGAATGAGTTTCGGGCATCTCCCGTTTTTCTCATTCGGGATGTCATAATCCCAACCCTTTCTTCTTGGGTTTTACGATAGTTCTTGGCGGTGGACTAACGGCTAATTTCTGCCGGATTCCACGCAGGTAATCGTTCAGGTCTTTATGCCCTTTGTAGTTGTCGGAGAAGTCGCGGATGCGTCCGGCGAACTTCCTTTCCAATTCCCGATACGCCTTTCTTCCCGCCTCGTCATTGTCGAGCATGCAGTGGATACGTCCATACCCGTGCAGCACATCTATAGCTTTGGAAACATTGGCGGTCGAATTGAGGATGACGTAATCCTGCCTGTCAAGGTCGGGCAAGTTCGAGCAGTTCCTCTTCCGCAACGTGAGGAATGAAAGATAGTCCATCATGCCCTCGAATACAAGGCATTTCTCTCTCGCTTCTCCCTGTTGCCGAATATGGCTGATGTCTTTGGGTGCGACACAGCCTTTGAAAAAACGGTTACGCACTTCAAATCCTCCCGCCACATTCGGAAAACCGATGGCGAAATAGGGCTTGCCGTTATGGGTGAAGTGGAGCTCTTTACATTGCGCCTTTGCCAAAGCGATGTTTATGCCCCGTTCCTGCAAGTATCGGAGCAATGCCGGATGGGTGAGTTCGCCCACCTCCAAATGTTGGAAACTCGGTTCGGATGCCTGCTGGCGAAAAGAGAAAGATATGGGACGGATGTGTGGTGCCTGTTCCGCTATCTTGCCAAGCAGATAAGGCACATGGTCGGATGCGTACAGTACCCCTGCAAGTGCGATGATGTTACCACCTCTTCCCAGTCCATAATCGAACCACAGGTTGCGGTCGGTGTTCACCTTGAACGAGGCTTCCGTTTCCTGACGGAACGGGGATTTATACCACAGGCAGTTTCCCTGTTGCTTTACGGGCGAATAACCCAAACTTTGCAGATAGTCCGCAATTTTGATTTGTTTTGCTTCTTGGATGTTCATGATATAATTTCTATGGATTTGATGATGACTGTAAAAACGTTGATTTGATGAATGGGATATGTATTGTCCTATACGTTAATGCTTTATATTCTCAACATCTTCTCAACAAACCACTCACAAATAGAGAATCCAACAAACTGATGCTGTTTCCCTCTCAACTTTTCTTTTCGATTGTTGAGAATTTGTTGAGAGTGTATGCTGTTTATTATCAGTATGGTTATATCATTATTCATCAATTCAACAAAAAAAGAATAGTATTACAGGGATTCAAGTTGTTCCCTTGTGACGGTGTAGAAACGACCGACTCTTTTTATCGGCTCATATCGGCACTCCCGATTGTAATTGAATTGGTAAGTGGTATATGTAAGCCCGTTAGAGGCAGGAGTAAGTTTCCAACATTCCTGCAATACCTTTCTGACTTGGTGCTTCTCCACCTTTACCTGCGAATGTACCAGCAAAAGAAGAATGTCGTTGTGGCAGAACGAGAATGTGTCCGTGCCGACACTTTCCATAATGTCAAGGATAAGTTCGCACATCTCTATCTCCAATCGGTTGCGGTTGCTGCGGATAATCTTCTGCAAGGCTTCGGTATGCAGCAAAGAGGGCGCAAACCACATACGGCTTTCCTTTTCGGTGGAAAGTTGTCTGTATTGCAGGTAATACAGAAAGGCAGGTATCTCAGCTTTCAGCTTTTGCAGGAAGTCTGTGTCATCGGATTGCAGACGGTCTATCTTGCGCACCCAATAGCGTGTTTCACCTGCATCAATGATAACAGGCAGATACTCGTTGTTGGAGCATAGCACGAACTTGGCAAAGAACGCTATCTCGTCACGGTCTTTGCCTTTGGCTTCCACCTTGTAGGAAAGTGTGGTGCTGAGGTTCTTCAACCGCTCGCTGTCCTCCCTGCGGTTGAGCAATACCTCGTCCACCACGATGAGCAGTTTTCCTGCCCAGTCGGAATTGAACTGGCTGCGGAAGTCCTCGTTGGTATTGAAAGTGACATTGTTTTGAAACACAGCTTTCAGGAAGTTCAGGAATGTACTCTTGCCCGTGTTGCGTTCTTCTGATACCAACAGCAGGATAGGCAGTTTCTGCACGGGTTGCAGGTAGAGCAATTGAAGATAGTCCATGCCCAATTCATACTGTTCACCGAAGATATGGCGCACCAATGACCGGATACAGGGAAACTCGCCTTGTTGCGGACGGTGTCCTATCGGCTCGTAGAGGTTCAGGAACTTGTCCACCACGGGACGGTAGTCCACATGGTCGGGGACGGTGCAGAAGCCGTCGTACTTCGGCACGGTGGCGAGATAGTCCTTGCCGTAGTCCTGCCGCAGTGTTTCGTTGTTCCACACGATGCGCTTCTTCACATAGCCTCCGTTCAGACGGGGCTGGTTCACTAACTTGTAGAGGGTAGTACCCACACGGATAAACTCCTCATTTTCAAAGTTGCCTTGTTTCATTAGCACTTCATTTTTTTGTTTAATCAGTGCAAAACTCGGCAATTAGCGCAGAACGGATTAACAACTCACGCATACCTCACGTAAGATTTTCTTGGATTTGGCTTTATGACATACAACAAAAGCCCGAAGAAATGCCATTCTAATGGATTTTTCTTCGGGTTTGTCGTAATCGTACGTATGAATGGCAATACACCTATTCACATACTCGTATAAATACATTGTTGGCAATGGGAATACGCATAGGTCTCACTACTTCATGTCGTCATATCATTAGAACTTATGCCTGATAATTAGACATATCCCAACCATTTATACCCAGCGAAAAGAAGATATTTGTTTTCTCTTTTCGCAAGTACAGCCTTTTAAATATGGCATTGCGCACCTGTTCCGCACCGAAGCTGTCAATGCGGAAAGCAAGTGCGACTATCATCGGAAAGCTGAACACATCGGCATGATACCCGTTCTCCTGCCGAACATACTTCTGTACCTCGTATTCTTTTAATGCTCCACTGTTATAGATGTTTCTGATGGCAGAACGAAGTGTCGGAGCAATTACTCCGAACAGTTCCACCAATTCCGGCTCGCTCATCCAAATGTTTGAGACATTCTCCGGCATGATGATATTGCCGGATTCATTCACTGTTATGCTGTTTCTTCTCATACTCATGACATCGTTATTCCGTTAAACGTCTTACTCAGTTTGTCGCCGAACATGGTCAGGTCGTTGTCGAGCTTCTGCGTGGTTATCTTTGCGTAGAGTTGGGTCGTGACTATATTCGTATGTCCCAACACACGGCTTACGCTTTCAATGGGCATCCCCTTGCTCAAAGCTAATGTTGCGAAGCCATGACGACTGCAATGAAATGATATTGACTTGGTTATGCCACATTCCCTTATCATCCGTTTCAACGGTTTGCAGATAGACCAATAGTTCAAGCCGGGGAATATACGATTGTCTTTCTGCATCGGTCGGTAGCGTTCGACTATCTGCAAGGGTATATCCAGCAGCTTCACTTGGAAGGCGACTTTTGTCTTGTGGCGTTTGGACAATATCCACTTCTCGCCGTTCACCTCCACGATGTTGTCATTCGTCAGTTCCTGAATGTCCACGAATGACAAGGCGGTGAAACTGGCAAAGATGAAAATGTCACGGATGTATGCGAGCTTGCTGTCTGCAAACTCATGTGTCATGACCGCTTTCAGTTCATCCTCCGTCAGATATTCCCGTTCTTTCACATTGGGGCTGATATGAAACTGGATGAAAGGATTGCGCGGTATCAACCCGTTATAATGCGCTTTCATGACCACGCCTTTCAGCCACATACAGTTTGCCCATATCGAACCGTTCCGCAATCCGGCTTCAGTCGAGAGGTATGCGGCGAACTCCTTGATGAAATCGGGAGTAAGTTCCAACATGGACATATCGCTGCGTCTGTAAAACGACTTGATAAAGGCGGCTACATGGTTTCTTGCCCGTACACGTGCCCGATAGGTAGCCATTACCCTGTCTTTGCCTACCCGTTTCTTGAACACTTCGTTCTCACGGTCGAATGCTTTTAGCAGCGTCTCATACTCGCTGCCGATTCCCTGATAGGCGTTGCGCACCATCTCAGCCGTAACAAATGCCTCGCGGTCTGAAATGCGCTGGTAATGTTTGATGATTTGCGCCTTGATGTTGTCAAGGGCAAGGTTGATGTCTCGTGCCTCGCGGCTCTTGCCTTTCGCCTTGTTTCCTTTCACGTCCCAAAGCGTTTTCGGGATGTTCTGCTTACAACTGAACTGCGCCACAGTCCCGTTGATTGTCACTCGTCCCATGATGGGGACAATACCGTTTTTCTCCTTGCTGCCGTTCACGTAGAACAGAACCTTGAATGTGCTTCTTGCCATACTCGTTTTTTGTTTGCAAAGTTATTACTCAACGAGTTAGACCTTGATATGCCAACCTGTGCCACAAGCTGCCAAATACAACACGGTGTGTTAAAAATCACCATTCGGCGGGTAATGATTTGGAGACCGTTCTTCTTCATAAATCCGCTTTCCTTTACGTTACCTCGATTTTTCGCCTGTCCTCATTTGTCTTCGCAAACGCCTTATTGACAGGCATTACGAAGACATTTGTCCCTTTTTATTCGTCTTTTCCAGAGATATTCTTTAACTTTGTAGCTCACACCTTAATTAATGTAAGTATTATGAGACGAGCTACACAACTTTTCGGAATATGCTGGCTACTTTGTCTGCTTGCTGCCTGTGGAGAATCCCATTTCATGACCGATGCCTCGTATCGTTTGCGCGTGGAGCAGGACTTTCAGCAAAAGAAGGCTCTGATGCCGCAGGGAGAACTATTTACGATACTGGATGATGCTTCGCTGAGCACTTATGAGCAGGAAGCCTTGGAATTCCTTTATGCCTATATGCCACTGGCGGATATTACTGATTATCCCGGTGAATTTCACTTAATGAATATCCGCGCATCCCAGCGTGCCGCAGAGGAAATGCCTTGGGGAAAGACCATTCCCGAAGATTTGTTCCGCCATTTTGTACTTCCGGTGCGGGTGAACAACGAACAACTGGATAGTGCGCGGGTAGTGTTCTATAAGGAGTTGAAAGACCGTGTGAAGTCCCTTTCTTTGTATGATGCCATCCTGGAAGTGAACCATTGGTGTCATGAGAAAGCCGTCTATATGCCTTCCGATACCCGTACCAGTTCACCACTGGCAACAGTGAGTACTGCTTACGGGCGTTGTGGCGAAGAATCTACCTTGCTGGTGGCGGCACTTCGCTCGGTAGGTATTCCGGCACGGCAGGTTTATACACCACGATGGGCACATACGGACGATAACCATGCATGGGTGGAAGCCTGGGCAGATGGTAAATGGCATTTCTTGGGTGCCTGCGAACCGGAACCGGTACTGGATCTTGGTTGGTTCAATGCCCCTGCCAGTCGCGGAATGTTGATGCATACAAAGGTTTTCGGACGTTATGAAGGAAAAGAAGAAGTTATGTCCGTTAACCCCACGTATACGGAAATCAATGTAATTGATAATTATGCACCTACAGCGCAAGTCAAGGTTATGGTGAAAGATGAAGCGGGAAATCCGGTTCCTGACGCCTGTGTGGAGTTCAAACTCTACAATTATGCGGAATTCTATACCGTAGCAACGAAATATACCGACGATAGTGGTGTGTGCGGACTGACTGCCGGAAAAGGGGATATGCTTGTCTGGGCCTCCAAAAATGGTCGTTTCGGTTTTGCCAAACTTTCTTTTGGCAAGCAACCGGAACTGACTGTAACTCTTGATAAGGAAGCGGGTGACAGTTTCACGGTAGATATTGATATCGTGCCTCCTACAGAGAGTGCCAACTTGCCCGAAGTGACGCCGGAACAGCGGGCGGAAAATGACCGCAGACTGGCGATAGAAGATTCTATCCGTAATGCCTATGTCGGTAAATTCATTTCGGAAGAGGCGGCACGCAACTTTGCGAGAGATTATAAATTAGATCGGGATGCAGTAGCTAAGATTCTTATTGCCGCCCGTGGGAACTACAGAGTAATTTATGAGTTCATGACTCGTCTGCGTTCTGAGAACTCCAGGAAAGGAGGAATAGACCTTTTGCAGCAGATTTCGGCAAAAGACCTTCGTGATGTCCGGTTGGATGTGTTGATAGATCACATGCAGTCTCGTGTACGCACGTCGAATACCGGATATTTCCGTAAATATGTACGCAACCCGCGCGTAAGCAATGAAATGTTGACTCCGTATAAGACTTTCTTTGGCAAGGTGATTTCGAAAGAAGATGTTGAGGCTTATGTGGCAGAGCCTATGAAGATGGTTGCATGGGTGGCAAAGAACATCCAGGTGAACAAGGAATGTAATCTGGGGGCACCTCCTGTATCTCCCGAAGGTGTGTGGAAAGCACGTTTGGCCGATGCCCACAGTCGTGATATCTTCTTCGTGTCCATGGCACGCAGCATGGGAGTGCCTGCACGCATTGATGAGGTGACGGGTAAAGTACAACTGATAACTGACGATGGAGCCATAGATGTGAACTTCGAAGCAGCCGGACAGGCATCTGCGCAGAGGGGCAGGCTTGCAGCTAAATATACACCGATTCAGTCATTGGATAATCCGAAATATTATTCTCATTTCACTATTTCCAAAGTAACTCCGCAGGGTAATTTGCAGTTACTGTCTTATGATGAGGGTGACACAGACATGGGTGGCGGCGTTACATGGAGCAGTTTGCTGAAGGAGGGAACGTCTCTGGATGCCGGAGATTATATTCTGGTAACCGGTACCCGCCTGGCAAGTGGTGGTGTATTGGCGCAAATGACATCATTGAATGTGAAAGCAGGCGGACGTACAGAAACGAAACTGGTGATGCGTGAAAACAAAGATGAAGTACAGGTTATCGGAAACTTCAATTCGGAGAGCTTGTTCACAACATTGGAAGGTGGTAATAAGCAAAGCCTGCTTCAAGCCTGTGGCCGTGGATATTTCGTTGTCGGTATTCTTGGAGTGAACCAGGAGCCTACAAACCATGCCTTACGGGATATCTCTGCTTTGAAAACCGACTTGGAGAAATGGGGCAGAAAGCTTGTATTACTCTTCCCGAATCAGGAACAAGTCGGCAAATATCGTGCTGCTGACTTTCCCGGTTTACCCGATACTGTGATTTATGGAATCGACACAGAAGACATTGTCCAGCAGATTGTGAAGAATATGAAGCTGAAACGCAAAGATACATTGCCCATATTTATCATTGCCGATACCTTCAACCGTGTGGTGTTTGTTTCACAAGGTTATACCATTGGCTTAGGTGAGCAGTTGATGAAAACGGTGAAAGGACTATGATGAGAATGAAGAAAGGACTATAAGAAAAGAAACAGTAGAGTGGGAGAGGCTTATTTACAAGCCTCTTCCTGTTTCAGATCGGTCAATGCCTTTATCGTTTCTTTCACACGTTCTACAGTAGTGATAGGGCGTTGATATTCTTCTATGTTCACAGTACCCCCCATCGAAACAGTTCCGTTCCTATGCAGCATCTTGCTTTCGATAGTCTCTCTTGCTGAGAAGTGGAACTCCCGGATACCGGTTTCCGTGGCGATGTGAGCGATATTATTTTCATTTACTCCGCAACCTGCCAGTAGGATAATACGCCCGTCTGCCTGCTGCTGCAATTTCTTTAATAAAGGGATGCCCTGTTCGGCCGTGGCCTGTGCACCGGAAGTAAGAATACGGTTACAACCTAACTCTATGATTTGCTCCAGCGCTTCCTGCGGATTGCGGCATACGTCGAAAGCACGATGGAACGTTATGGACATACCTTGTGAAACTTCGATCAGCTGCCTCATTAAGGACAGGTCTACATCTCCTTTAGCGGTAAGACAACCGAATACAACTCCGTCTGCTCCCAATTGACGGGCGTTGTCGATATCCTTCAGCATAATGCGTTGCTCAATGGGGGAGTACAGAAAATCTCCGCCACGGGGACGGATGATGACGTGCAAAAGAGTCTTTGTTAAGGCTTCCCGGGCAATGACGATATCTCCGTAAGATGGGGTAGTACCTCCTTCCGGTATTCCGGCACATAGCTCCACCCGGTTTGCTCCCCCTGCCTGTGCGGCGAGGCAACTCTCTACGGAGTTGGCACAAACTTCAAATTGATATGGCTCCATAATTGACAATCAGGATTACTTGGTTTGTGGATGCAAAAATAAGAAACAGTTTCGTGAATAGCAAAGAAAACAAAAAGAGGCAGGGATTTTTTGTTTCCCCACCTCTTTATCACTAATTTCAATCTTTACAATTTATTTCGCATAACTTACTGCGCGTGTCTCACGGATTACCGTGATCTTCACTTGTCCCGGATACGTCATCTCATCTTGTATCTTCTTCGCGATTTCACCGGAAAGGTTTTCAGTCTGCTTGTCGTCAATCTTATCGGCACCAACGATTACGCGCAACTCACGACCTGCCTGGATAGCATACGTCTTCGTCACACCCGGATAGGCCATTGCCAACTGTTCCAGATCGTTCAGTCGCTTGATGTAAGCTTCAACAATTTCGCGGCGTGCTCCTGGACGGGCACCAGAGATAGCATCACATACCTGTACGATGGGTGCCAAAAGGCTCGTCATCTCCACTTCATCGTGGTGGGCACCGATAGCGTTGCAGATATCCGGTTTTTCTTTGAATTTCTCAGCCAGTTTCATACCATAGAGTGCATGCGGCAATTCCGGTTCTTCATCGGGCACTTTGCCGATATCATGCAGCAATCCGGCACGTTTTGCTTTCTTGGGGTTCAGCCCCAGTTCCGATGCCATCACAGCACAAAGGTTGGCTGTTTCGCGGGCATGCTGCAACAGGTTCTGACCATAAGAAGAACGATATTTCATCTTACCGATAATACGGATCAGTTCAGGATGCAAACCATGGATACCGAGGTCAATCGTAGTACGTTTACCGGTTTCGATGATTTCTTCTTCCACTTGCTTGCGTACCTTAGATACAACTTCTTCGATACGTGCCGGGTGGATACGTCCGTCAGTCACCAACTGATGCAGTGCCAGGCGGGCTATTTCACGACGTACAGGGTCGAAAGCTGATAATACGATAGCTTCGGGCGTATCATCTACTACGATTTCCACACCTGTTGCGGCTTCAAGCGCACGGATATTGCGGCCTTCGCGACCGATAATGCGTCCTTTGATTTCATCCGATTCAATGTGGAATACGGTCACTGAGTTTTCGATGGCAGTTTCCGTAGCTACACGCTGGATAGATTGTATCACAATACGTTTTGCTTCCTTACTTGCCGTCAGTTTGGCATCGTCCATGATGTCGTTGATGAAAGACTGTGCCTGTGTTTTGGCCTCTTCTTTCAAAGATTCGATCATGCGTTCTTTAGCTTCTTCGGCCGAGAGTCCGGAAATGGTTTCCAGTTTCTCAATTTCCTGCTGTTGCAGTTTATCCAGTTCGTCTTTCTTCTTGTCGATAATAACCAACTGGGCTTCCAGGTTTTCTTTCACCGCTTCAGCTTCCGACTTCTTACGCTGTATCTCTTCCTGGCGTTGGTTCAGCACCAACTCACGTTGTTTCAACTTGTTCTCCGCTTGCTGAATTTTCTGGTTGCGGATCGCCACTTCTTTCTCCAAGTCTGCTTTTTTGTTCAGGAACTTCTCCTTTACTTCAAGCAACTTATTCTTTTTAATCACTTCCGCTTCAGCCTCGGCTTCTTTCAGAATATTGTCATATTTGGACTTCAAACCATGCTTGAAGAACATGTACGACAGAAATCCACCGATAATGAAACAGGCAATGGATACTAGTATTGTTACTGTCATTTCAATTTGTTTTAAGTATATAAATAAAAAACGCACTGCAAGAAAGCCACCCTTGTTTTCAGAAGGGACACTTTCACACAGTGCGTGGATTTTCTAATTCTTTTGCTGGCTTTGGTATTTTGAGGAAAAGCTTCCGGACGTTTACAGTCCTTTGAAGTATGTTTCCAACACCTCTGTCAGTTCTTCTATCTTGTCGGCATACGGACGAGTGTCGTTTCGGTTTTTCATTTTCAGGTTCTCCAAGGCAAATTGATAGGCCACCATGGCTATAATCTTCTCAGGAGTCACATTCTGGTAATGTTCTCGATACGCATTGAGCCGTATATCCACCTGTTTGGCTGCTTCTCTCACCATTTCTTCCTCTTCACGCAATATGGTGAGGGGATAGGTGGAGCCTGCCATCTGTAGGTTTATCTTTATCTTATCGTTCATACATCTTGTTATTCATTCAACAAAGCGATGCATTTATCGACTTCACGCACTAATTTGGACAATCGCAGTTTCGTCTCTTTTACGTCGCTGCCGTTAAGGCTGATTGTCATTGCTGTTTTTAGGTTCGTATAGTCATCTTCCAAAGCTTCATATTCAGCATGTACCTGCTCGCATTCTTCTTGTTTAGTTTTTAGAAGTTGCTTTAATTCAGCATTTTCGCGCCTCAATTCATCATACAAAAAGATCAAATGGCGCAGTCTCGCTTCAAAGGTACTTAATCGCTTCTTTTCTTCGTCAGTCATTACTATACCAAAATTGTACACAAAAATACAATTAACTTGGAGATTACAAAAACTTTTCAGGGAAAAATGTTGCCTGAGCATCGAAATAACATGAAAACGGCACTTATGCGGACTGAAAAGGGTTTGTTTGGCGGATGCCTAAAACTATTCCTATTTTTACAAGAAACTAATCCCGGCATTGCGATGAACTAATATTTTCTTGCATATTACTATTCATACAACAGCTATAAAAGTTTCATACAACAATTATATTTCTTTATTACAACATTTGTTGTAAGAAACTATAATATATATTGTATGAATAATAAAATGCAAGAAAATATTAGTTCATCGCAATGCCGGGATTAGTTTCTTGTAAGGTAGGTATTAGTTTCTTGCAGCGTAAGGGGTAGCTTTTTGCAATGGTGGAATTATTCGTCTCTATTAGGTGATGGTTTACTGAGTATCTGTCATCCTGAGCTTCATTCCTGTGCACTTGTGAATTAATTCCGGAGTATTCGTACCTTCTTGAAAACTTTCTTTTTATTTTTCATAAATTAATTTATAAAATAATTTGGTTTATAAAATAAACCATCTATCTTTGCATCGGAGTTCGAACCCGAAATGTATGATTATTGTAGAATTTTAATAGATGTACAGTTATGAAAACGATTGGTTTTAAGTGGGTTGCATTGTTTGTTGTAAGCGTATGTGCTGTCTCGGTATCAGCACAGAGTGACTTGACAGTGAAAGTGAAGAACATTCGTTCTGCAAAAGGAAAGGTGATGATTGCTGCTGATAAAGGGCAATATGCAATGGTGGATGCTATGGGTGATACGGTAACACTTGTATTAAAAGAAGTGCCCGAAGGAAAATGTAAATTGTATGTCTATCACGATGAAAACGGTAATTATCAACTGGACCGGGAAGACGGGATACCAGCAGAGAATTGCGCGATTGTAGATTTGGACATGACGGCTGAAGCAAAAACGATTGATGTAGAGTTGAAAGATGTAAAGGCCTTACAGGACAAAGCAAAAAAATAATTTTATATATAAAGAGAAACACTGTTATGGAAGACAAGAAAATGACTGAAAAGGAGAGTTTGGAACTTATCACACAGATGATACAGAATAGTAAGAAAAACCTTCGGTTGGGGAATGTGAATATCCTTTTGCTATGGGGGTATCTTTGTACGATAACTGCACTTGTGGTTTATGTTCTGATTCTGATAACTGGTAATCCGCTTTGGAATTGGTTATGGCTGGCTATACCGGTTATTGGTTTTCCGGTGATGCACTGGTTGAAGAAAAAGGAAGATAAGCCGGTTTTGACTTACACGGATAAGGTTTTACTTGCTATCTGGAGTAATATCGGGCAATATGGAATTGGTATTTCTATAATATCTGCTCTCTATTTTGACTCCATGTTATTATTGTTGCCGATTATTCTGCTGCTGTGCTCATTGGGAGTTAATATTATGGGGAGTATCATAAATGATTCATGGATGAGAAATGCTGCTGGTTGTGCATTGGCAATATCCGTGGTTATGATATCGCATATTCTGTTTAATCCGCCTGAATTCAACTTTATGTATCCTGCCTTTGCTGTTTGTTTTGTTATTATGTTGATTATTCCCGGACATCGATTGAACAGAAGACATACAAAAGAGTAATTGCATTAAATCAATAAATTATGGAAGATAGAAAAATAACCGAGCAAGAGAGTTTTGAACTCATCTCTCAAATGATACAGAATACACGTCGTAATCTAGATGCGGGGAGCGGAAATATATTTCTGTTGTGGGGATATATTGGAACCATAGCGACTTTAGTTGTGTACGGAGGCTTATGTTTTACGAAAGACCCTCATTGGATGTGGGGCTTTTGGGGAATACCTGTTATTGGAATCCCTTTGGGAATATATTTAGAACATAAATCACAGAAACGGGCTAAAGCCTATTCGGATAAGGTGCTGACTGAAATATGGCGTATACTGGGTGGACTTTGTATGGCTGTGGCAATAGGAGCTACCTGTATGAAACAGTTTGAATTTATCCTGCCGTTAGGAACATTGATTATGTCGTTGGGGAGTATTATTACAGGTGTTATTGTTCGCTACAAGGCTTTTTATCTTTTTTCGTCAATCGGGTTGGCGATAGGCTTGTATATGGTGTTTGTAGCAATGGGAGAAGATGCTCCTACCTATGTTTCTTTACTTTGTTTCGCTGTGGCTGCTGTCTTTGCAATGATTATTCCCGGGCACATGCTGAATTATGCAGCAAGGAAAGAAAACTATGTTTCAAATAACTAACTGGAGGAAATACTATGAACTCACTTCTAGGCTGTCTTCTTATTGGAAACATGGTGTTGCTGGCTTTCTTGCTGGTGAAGGTGCTCGATCTCACAGATTATTAATTTCTAAAGTAGACATGAAATGATGGATGTTGCAAGATTAGATAAACAAAAGAGCCAATTATGGTGGACGGTTACGATACTGATGATAATGTGCATGTATTGGCTTTCCAATGTCGTATTATGGGTTCCTTGGAGTCATAATCCGCAGTTGGGAATACTGTTGATGCTTACGGTGAATCCTCTTTTCTGGGCGGCAAGGTATTTATATATGTCTGGCTTCTGAAAATAGAACAGGGAATCTGATGAAAAAAGCCCTTGTGGTGGCATCGCTTGCCGTTGGGATATCGTTGATTTTTGATTACCTGTTTTTTGCAGTATACATGGGGTCGAAGGATGTTTGGCATATCACGACTTTTTATGGTTATGCCTGGTTGGCTGTATTGACATTCGGCGAGGTACTTTTATTAAAGAAAAAGTTGCTTACCAGACAATATGCTGTGACGACAAGGCTGTTGCTGATATTAACCCTGTGTTTATTGTTTCTGCTGTTCTTCCTGTTTTATTATTTAATGTAAGATAAGGAATGAATGTTCGTTTGTATGTATGATTTCGGATAAATAAAATAGTTGGTAATGGATAATAAAAATATGACTGAGAAAGAGAGTTTGGAACTCATCACTCACATGATACAGAACGCAAAGTACAAGATGGCTGAGAACGCCGGAATGCCTTTTCTGATATGGGGATATTTGTGTACGGTGATATCTCTGGTGATTTGGTTTCTCCTGAAAGAAACCGGTAATTACAACTGGCAATGGATGTGGTTCCTGTTGCCCGCGATTTCTTTTCCTGCCACCTTGTGGATAAACCGGAAGAAGCAGAAGATGGCACGAACCTATATCGACCGGATATTAGGGTACGTCTGGACCGTATTTGGGCTGGGTGGTTTTCTGATAACCTGGGTCGCTATCTTCTACTGGAGTTTGCCTGTCTTGTTCATCATACTGCTGATAATGGGAATGGGTACGGCGTTGACCGGTCTTATTGTAAACATGAAGGTAGTGACTATAGGAGGAACTTTGGGAGCTCTGTCGTCATTAGGTTGCCTCTTTATACACGGATTCGACCAGATATTGCTTTTTGCATTGGCTTTTATTTTTATGATGGTTATCCCGGGACATTTTCTGAACTATAAAGCGAAGAAAGGAGGCGGTATATGACAAAAAGTCGTTTCGAGAATTTCCTGACCTCTTGGAAGTTCTTTTTGTTACTTGTACTTTTGCAGTTCCTTTTGATGCCGATGGCGACGAAAGGCTTTAAGTTTGAGGCTGCGGGAGATTTGATATTTTATACACTGGGGCATGCCTTTATTATGGATATGTACGCTTATGCTGTTTATTTTCAGATAGTAATGATATTGGCTCTGATGGCTGTTATTGTCTGTAGAGGTAAGTTCAGCAGATGTTTTATGGCGATTGCAGGGTGTTTCTATCTGCTGTATGCCGTGATACAAAATATGGCTGTGACGGAACAGTACGGTTTCAGCATGGTGACGGTGAATGTGGTGATGATGGGATTTGTGGCATTTATCTGGTTTTGGTCTGCGTGGAAGGGTAATACCGTATTCTCTTTTGATAATATTACCTGGAAAACGGGTTGGACAATTCCTGTTGCTCTATTCTGCCTGTGGTGGCCGATGGATTTACGTACGGCTTTGCCCGACTTCCGGTTGCACTATCTGCTGGATAGCGGCGCTGTGCTGGGCTTCTGCCCGATGACGCCTGTCTTTCTTACTTTGCTGATATTGAGTAAGCGGAGTGTAAGCAGGGTTGTGTTGCGGGTGACGGCAATGGTAGGGGTTATTATAGGATGTTACAATATGGGCTATTTTGCCACTGATACCGGATTTTATCTGGGACTGTATCATTTGCCCCTGTTGGGTATATCCCTATTTGCATTGTTGAGTAGTAAACGAAAGAAAAACGAATGATATGTTTAAAGAACTGAACCCTTTGCTCCACTCTGAGCTGCGTTTAGCGGTGATGTCGTTGCTTATTGGCGTTGAAGAGGCAGACTTTGTCTTTATTCGCCAACAAACAGGGGCAACGGCCGGCAACCTCAGCGTGCAGATTGACAAGCTCAATAAAGCAGGCTATGTGGAGGTGACAAAGACGTTCAAAGGAAAAATGCCTTGTACTCTCTGCAAGATTACGCCGCAGGGGGTGGACGCCTTTGAGGAATATGTGGAGGCACTGAAAACGTATATTATAAAATAATGAAAGCAGACTTTGTGATCAGAGTAGCTGGCTTTCTCTTACTAATTTCTGGATGGCTAAACAAATGATATATCCGGAAAACTTATAGAATAGACAGAAATCAGATTGAAGTTTTCCGATACTATTCTCTTTTTCTTGTAACATTCCGGAGTGGCCCGTATCTAAAGGAAAAACTTTAGAATATATGGCGATGAAAAGATTACTTTTGACCCTGATGTTATTGGGAACTTCTCTTTTGATTTTTGCACAGGATTATCCTTTTTCGGTAGTAAAATCGGGAACAGGAAAACAAGCGGTTATATTTATACCCGGTTTTGCATGCTCGGGTGATGTCTGGGCAGAAACAGTCAGCGTACTGAAAGACAGCTATACCTGCTATGTGCTGACGATGGCGGGCTTCTCGGGCGTTGCACCTGAAGAGTGTCCATCATTCGAAAGATGGAAAATGCAGATTGCAAAGTTTATCAAAGAGGAGCGGATAGAGAAACCTATTCTTGTGGGGCATAGTATGGGAGGTGGTTTGACACTTGCAATTGCGGCTGAATTCCCGGAGCTTACAGGAAAGATTGTGATTGTAGATGCCTTGCCTTGTCTGATGGCTTTGACAGTTCCTGATTTTAAATCTGCTCCTGATAATGACTGCACTGATCTGATTGACAGGATTACAGCTATGGATGAGGAGCAATTTGTGCAAATGCAAAGAATGAGTGCGGCAACGCTTACCACTGATTCATTGAGATTTGCCGAAATAGTAAACTGGGGATTGGCATCTGACAGAAAGACGTATGCTAAACTCTTCTGTGATTTCTCGAATACAGATTTAAGGGAATGTATAAAGAATATAGTTGTTCCTTCTCTCGTACTTTTGGAGCCTTATTTCAAACATATAGATACGGTCATTAAGAATCAATATAAGAATTTGTCAGTAGCACAAATCAGATATGCAGATAAAGGCTTGCATTTTGTGATGTTTGATGATAGGGAATGGTTCATCCATCAAATTTGTGAATTTATAAAAGAGCGTTAAGTGGAATTTGAAGATATATATAGGAGGTACTGGAATAAAATATTCCGCTTATGCATGGGGTATGTAAATGACTACAGCTTAGCTCAGGACATGGCTCAGGAAACTTTTATTAAAGTCTGGCAATATCTGCCTACCTTCAGGAATGAAGCCAATATTGATACTTGGATATTTCGTATTGCAACCAATAACTGTCTGCGTCAGCTGGAACGGAAGAAGCAAATCTTATCTACGCAGTTTCCTGCCGATTTATTTGAAGATGAAAAGACGGATATTGAGCCGCAGATTCAGTTACTATACAAGTTTATTGCAGAACTTTCGGAGATAGACCGCATTATCATTTCGCTGGAACTGGAAGATGTCAGGCAAGCGGATATAGCGCAAATCATTGGATTGTCGGAGAGTAATGTCCGTGTAAGAATTCATCGTATAAAAGCCCAGTTAACAAGAAAATTCAAAGAATATGGAGAGTAATATTGATATAAAAGAATTGTGGAACAGGCAGGCTGTTCCGGCTGCCGATCAATCTGAAATATTGAATAAGATCAGCCGTTTCAGAAAGAGCGGTCTTAAAAAGGGGATATTTCTTGATGTTATCTTAGTGTTGACTATCCTTTTTATGATATTTATCTGGATCTATTTCAAACCGCAATTCTTGAGTACTAAGATTGGAATCATTGTGGGAATCTTGCCGATGTGTATTGTGGTGGTGGTCAATCGGAAGATAACTTCTTTGTATAGGTCATTGGACGAGAAACAGTCGAATATCGATTATCTGAATAATTTGCTTATGCTGAAAGGGAAAGAAACTTTCATGCAGACTAAGGTAATGAGTTTATATTTCATTTTGCTATCCTTCGGTATCCTTCTTTATATGTATGAATATACTCTTAATTCATCTTTTACGTTCAGACTGATAGCGTATTCTGTTTTGTTTTTATGGATTGCCCTTAATTGGTTTGTTCTGCGTCCTGTAATGATTAAAAAGAATAGGCGGAAGATGGATTGCTTGATCAGACAGATCGAAAAGATTAAGTCGCAAGTGGATGAATTTTAGTTTCTAAAAAAAAGTTGTACATTTACTCGCTCAAAATAAAAAGATGCAGTATGAAAATTTTAGTTACTTACGCCGTACAGGGTGAGTTTACGGAGTTAAAGTTTCCCGGATTGATAGGAGAGGAAGAAGTTCACATCGGCTATATTCGTACAGGAGTAGGCAAAGTGAAGTCAGCTTATTATGTTTCTGAAGTGTTCAATCAGGCTAAGCCGGACTTGGTGATCAACGTAGGTACGGCAGGAAGCATTGATTGCCAGGTAGGAGATATTCTGGTGTGTCGTCATTTTATAGACCGTGATATGCAGAAGTTAGCCGATATGGGCTTGGAATATGAGATTGATTCTTCTACTTTGCTGGCAGAGAAGGGATACTGTATGCATTGGGCAGGAGAAGGCATTTGTAATACAGGCGATACTTTTCTGACGGAACTTTCGGATGTGAAAGGCGATGTGGTCGATATGGAAGCTTTTGCGCAAGCCTTTGTTTGCCGTGCCAAGAACGTGCCTTTTATTGCTGTGAAGTATGTGACGGATATCATAGGACAGAACTCCGTGAAGCATTGGGAGGATAAACTGGCTGATGCTCGTAAGGGGTTGGGGGAATTCTTTGAACAGATAGGTGGAGCGGTAAAATAAGCATCTACTTCAGCGTCTTAAACGAAAGGATATGATAGGTTACTCCTGCTGCAATAATCAGGAGTATTACTTTTACCCATATATACGGTATGATAAAAAACACGCAGTAGAGCATGGTGATCCACATCAGCGAGATGGAAATTATCTTTGCACGTAGAGGGATGGCTTTGTTTTCACGAAAGTTGCGGATATAAGGGCCGAGATGCTTATGATTTAATAACCAGTTATACAGGCGAGGCGAACTTTTAAAGTAGAGTGCAGCCGTGAGTAGCAGAAATGGAGTAGTGGGTAGCAACGGCAGAAAAATGCCGAGGATACCAAGTGCCAAAGAGAGTGTACCAAGTGCTATATAAAGGGTTTTCATGCCGCAAAAGTACTCTTTTTTTGTTTACGGAGAAAGTTCTGTTTGCTTTGTTATCTGACATTCACTTTAAATGCTTATGTTTGCGAAGAATTTTCAATAAAGTCAAAACATGTATTTGAGAAAGTCCGTCTTCGCGCTATTGCTGATACTGTGTAATGTATTTGTTGTGGTGGCACAGACCACCGCAGACTCTTTAGCACTTGTTACTGCTCGCTGGAATGTAACTTCTATGGGAAAAGGTGTACTTTGTCGTGAAGCGGAGTTCGTATCTTTGTATGGTGTTCCGCAGCATGTCGCTATTCTTGAAATCAAACCGGAGCAACATCGGTTTGACATTTTAATTCATTCTCCTAAAGAAGAAACCAGTAATGCTGCCCGTCGTTCCGGTGCAGTGGTGGCTATTAACGGTTCTTATTTCAATATCAAGCAAGGAACTTCTATCTGCTATTTGCGGAAAGACGGGGTGGTTGTGGATACTACTGCGACCGGTGTACTCAGTACTGTATCCAATGGTGCCGTGAAAATAGATAAAGGGAAACTGGACATCATAGCCTGGAAGAAACAGGATGAGAAAACTTGCGAACAGAAAGAAGGGAGTATTCTCGTTTCCGGTCCGTTGATGCTGCTGGATGGAAAAGCTTGTGATTTGTCTGTTTGTAACCGGTCATTCGTTCAGACTAAACATCCACGGAGTGCCGTAGCTCTGATGAAGGATGGAACGGTATTTCTGATTGCGGTTGCTGGCCGTTTCGAAGGTAAGGCGGAAGGTATCAATATCCCTGAGTTGACACATCTTCTTCGTGTATTGGGTACAAGGAAAGCTTTGAACCTGGATGGTGGTGGTTCTACTACACTCTGGAGTGCTTCTGCACCGGATAATGGAATTGTAAACAAGCTTACTGACAATAAACTTTATGATAATAAAGGGGAGCGTAAGGTTGCCAATTCACTTTGTGTTTACGAATAAAAGCAGAAGATTTAAACTGTAATCCTTAGAATTTTTGTACTTTTGTGCCGTGCCGAGGTGACATTAGGTGCGACAACAGATAAAGTATTTTTTTATTAGCGTATTAACAAGAATATGTATACAGTTATCAAACGCATGGAAATATCAGCTGCCCATAGCCTGAAACTTTCCTATCGCAGCAAATGTGAGGATCTGCATGGTCACAATTGGATTATCACAGTCTACTGTCGTTCCCGGGAACTCAATGCCGATGGAATGGTAGTTGATTTCAGCCACATCAAAGAAACGGTGAAAGGAAAGCTCGATCACCGTAATCTGAATGAAGTTCTTCCATTCAATCCTACTGCAGAGAATATAGCTCGTTGGATTTGTGAGCAGATACCTACTTGCTTCAAAGTCGAGGTGCAGGAATCCGAATCCAATATAGCTACTTATGAGAAAGAATAACTCTACTGAAAGCGGCACGAATATTTTTTATGAGAAAGATTAATGAGATTTTTTATAGCTTGCAGGGTGAAGGCTATCACACTGGCACGCCTGCTGTCTTTATCCGTTTTTCCGGTTGCAATCTGAAATGCTCTTTTTGCGATACACGGCATGAGGAAGGTGTACTGATGTCCGATGATGAAATTATTGCCGAAGTACGGAAATATCCAGCTGTTACAGTTATCCTGACGGGTGGAGAACCTTCCCTCTGGATTGATGAGATTTTTATCGACTGTTTGCACCAGGCGGGAAAGTATGTCTGTATCGAAACGAATGGAACGAACCCATTACCCCAAAATATTGATTGGGTGACGTGTTCTCCCAAGCAAGGAGCGAAGTTGGGAATTACCCGCATGGATGAGGTGAAGGTCGTTTATGAAGGTCAGGACATTGGAATCTATGAATTGCTTCCGGCTGAATATTTCTTTCTGCAACCCTGTTCGTGTAGTAATACTACGGAAACAGTGGCATGTGTCATGCAACATCCTAAATGGCGATTAAGTTTGCAAACACATAAACTGATTGATATCCGTTAATGAATCGGGTAGTGTTATAAGATGACAGAGGTAATAAATGAAAATAGCTGCAAGTAAAAACTCACAGCTATTTCTATCTTGCACGGGAGGAGAGGCTCGAACTCCCGACACCTGGTTTTGGAGACCAGTGCTCTACCAACTGAGCTACTCCCGTGTTTGCGGCTGCAAAGGTAATGTAAACTTTTAAATATGCAAGAGGGATGAGCGATTATTTTAACGCTCTTTCGTCTTATAACATCTGTAAGTCCTGATACATAATGCGGTAGGCGGCTGCTTTTTTTTCTAAAGCAAGTGGATAAGCACGCGAAGAAGAGGGCATCCGATAAAGTCGCATAGGTCTGCCATCAAAAATAAATTCTGTAAAATCTCCCACTTTCGGCTTATCAAGAGAGAACTGTTCGCATAAAGTTTCCGTTGCTTTCTCACCTGTAGTAACTATGGCTTTACACTTTGGTAAACGGCGGAGCATGCCCTCGATATCCGTAGGTTCTACAACTTCCAGGAATTTGTCGGATGCGTTGTCCTGCAATCGTCGTATGGCGGTAGCTGTATCAAATAGGGCAATGCCTTTTTCTTGCAGGAAAGGGATAATGCGATCTTTGTCGAAAGCTTTTGCCGCTTCGTTCAGAAAATGATTCTTATCATTGAAGAACAGGAGTCCTACAATCCGCCACATATCATTGTTCCAGTTCGGATAATAAAACTCCATCGACCACCTTTTCTTTTGAGGTGGAAAACTTCCCAGCATTAGCAAACGGGCGTTAGCAGGAAGAAAGGGGGCTAAAGGGTGTCGTTCGATTTTCATACTCACTATTTTTAGGATAAAAAATGTCTGAAAAGCCCGGAATATAATTCAGACTTTTCAGACGACTCTGTGATTTTCTTATGCAAAAGTACAGATTATTTCCGGAAGTTACTCTGCTATTTCCAGATTACTCATTTTTTCTGTGATGCGGAAAGGGAAGTCCGGATATTCGTATAGGCTGAATCGTGATTCGGTTTTGCCTTCCGTATAATTCCAGATACTTGCGTAGTCTTCTACATCTTCTCCCATGGCGCGCAGTTGGCGCAGGTAGGCAGCTATGGACTTATTTTCTACGATATAGACCTGTCCGAGCTGGTTGATTATCGGGCTGTGGCGACGTGTTCCGTCGTGGTCGAAACGAAGGATGCGCTTTCCGTCTTCAGTCATTCCCACCAGATTGAATGTCATGCTCTTTCCGATGGCAGGCAGGTTCAACACGCTGCGGTCTGTAGCAAGGAACGGAAGATGATGTATCTTCAGGAACTGGCGGATACAGGAGGCGGGATCGAGTGCCGTTTCAAGCGATGCAGACAGATTGAAGGCATCTTCTTTATTTAGTTTGCCGAAACGCTTCTCTTCTTGTTGTTCCTGCATGGAACGGCTGTTTGGCGTAAAGACTGCGTTGTTTTCTTCGAAACCTTTTACGGAAAATGTATAGTAACAGACAACTCCCAGTTGGTTAAGTACCTGGCGCAGGCGGGTGGTGTGTCCCCGACGTGAGGCAGCTACGTTATACACAAGTTGGTTGGTAATCAGCCAGCCTGCCGATAATAATTTACGTATGCCTTCTTTTGCTTCGGGAGTAACCTCCAGTGGCGTTTGGAAGTGTGTTTGAATAATGAACTGGCGGATACCGATGACGGATGCTTTCTCCTTGAAAGTTCGCAGAATTTCTACCAATTCATCGTTGATACGCATTGGAAGATAAGCAGGTAAACGCGATCCGAGACGGATACGCTGTAATTCGGCATACTTTTCTCCTTCCGGACGTTCTTGATTGGCTTTCCGTTTACGGGCAGCCATACGGTAAACGGCTTCCAGAATTGTGTTCAGCGTTTTGTTCTGACTCATGAGGGCATCTCCACCTGTAATGAGGATATCACGCAATTGGGTATCTTCCTCAAAGTAAGCCATCAGACGGCGTAATTTCTTCTCCCATGTTTCTTTAGGACGCAGGGAGTCAAACTCAAAATTGAGTCGTTTACTCTGGAAGTCATACATGCGCTGGCAGGAAGCACAAAGCCCGCCACAAGCGCGTCCCATGGTGTCTGGAATGAGGATGGCTACTTCCGGATAACGACGGTGGATGTTGTGTCCGTCGGGCAGGAGCCAGCCGGCCGCATTGGGTTTTCCGGCTTTTACTATGTCTTCACGTTCCCAGGCGCGGATTTGTCCGTAAGTTTCTACCAGTTGCGGGGAATAGAGGATGTAGCTGCGCAGAGATTCATCGTTGTATCCTGTGCTGCCGGGATTTAACAAGTGCAGATAGTAAGGCGTAACGAAGAAAGGCATTCCTTTCTTGCGGGCACGAGATAGCAGATACATGGTTTCAGCCGAAAGTGAATTACCAAGGAAGCGATTCAATTCCGTAGGGCTTTTGGTAGCCATGGCCAGATGGAAACGGAAATCGTTCCACCATTCGCTGACGAGACGGTATTTCTCTTCATAGCTGATGCCCTCTTCAAAATGGAAACGTGAAACAGTGGTACGGTGCTCTATCTTTTGTATCAATGCGTGCAGAATACGTTCTTTGTTTTTGGCACGGATCAGTTGCACGTCTTCGTTCAGTCCGCTGGGCCAGCGCTCGGTCCACGCTTTGACGCGTTGGGGTGCGGGGAGTGGGGCAGCAGGATGCTGTAAGCGTTTGAATTGCTGGAAAATATCCAGGAACACGTCTGTTTCCACATCTTCTTCCAGGTTTCCGGTAAGAAACGCGTATAGAAGTGACAGGGTAGAAACAGTCATTTGTTCATCGGTAGAAAGTTCATGGACTTCCCGGCCGTCATATTCAATCAAAAGTCGAATTTGCCTGATAACTTCACTTTCCGTATCAGCTTGACTGGTAATGAATTCCGAAATGCCTTGCTTGAAGCTTTCCGTACCGTCGCTCTGTTCGGCGATGCGTACAATTTCGGGAAGTTCATTTCGATACAGTTGCTTCAACTGGGATAAAGTGAGTGCAAGCATTTTCTTTTGTTTCATAAGCGGTTGTTTTTTAATGATTAATACTGAAATAGTTACGAGTTACAAGTAATGAGTTAAGTAACAAGTAATAAGCTACAGCTGATGAGTGTCTTTTCGGGGTGATTCTCTGATAGACTAAAGCGTCTGGTGGCTTACTCCGATAGTTCGGAAGTTTGACAGCTTGAAATAGACATTCTGAATTATCGAATTGTCTGAACTAATAGATTTTCTGAAATACCAGCTTATCAGGGTTATCAATTTATCAGAGTTTTCAGCTTACCTTGTGTAACTGTTTGTCACTGGTAGCTTGCAGCCTGTAGCTTAGCGGACAAAGCCCGCTGTATCTTACAACAATCTCTTTACATAAAGTGTTGTTGTTCCTTCGAATAAAAAGTTGCATAAAAATAACAAAAAAGAGCGAGAAAATCATTTCTCGCCCTTTTTATTGATTGTTTCTTTAGAGAACTTTCTCTTTTGATAACAGTTTTTGTCTGATAGATATTTCAAACTTATTTCTCTTCTGTGGCTTTACTTTTCGGCTCTTTTTTAGCAAGTAGCACAACGTTATACACGTATTCTGTCATCCATTGCTCGGAGTATCCCAAACGCTCTTTATATTGACGGACTGCCATAGCCGTCTTATGTACATCGTCCTTTTTCCATACGGTTTTAGTACAAACGTCATGTACGGTCTTTTCGGTCATAGTGCGCAGCGCGCCTTTAAAAACAGAGGGCACACGGAACTTCCATTGCATCAAGTTGCCCATCAACATCATCAGGTCTTGTGAAAAGCCTTGATACATAAACAAGTATGCCTGCACATCATTCTGCGTGCGGCAATGTTTTTTTACGGAGGCATCGATTTCCTTGAAAAAGTTTTCACTTAGTCCATAGTCCTGCATCAGCATTTTGCGTGAAGCGGTCTTTTCGGCTTGTCCCAGTCGTCCGCCCTGAGTCGGTATTTTGAACAGACGTTTGAAGTTGGCTACATCCGGCACGAAACGAATGTTCGTAATTCCCAGATTAGCGGCAATCACGGACTGGAAATAAACACGTGTCAGTGACACGAAATCTTCCACGTTTTTGGAGGAAGTACCCTCGGAATTCTTTTTAAATAGTTTGGCAAATATACCCATCTGATTTATGTTTTATGATTTATGATTTATAATTGCCGGGGCAATTGCGGTTGCAAAAGTACGAAATAAGTTGATTTACACCAACAATTGTATAAATCATAATTTATAAATCATAAATCTCTTACCAGCACTCTATGTCATTTTCCACTTCTTCGAGGCGGTCTTTTGTGAAAACAGGGTCTTTGATACCCGCGCGTTTCTGTGCACGGTAGTCTTCCAGCAGTTTGAAAGCGTATTTACCGAGCAGGCTGATGGCAATCAGGTTGCAGAGCGCCATCAATCCCATGGTGACGTCTGCCAGACTCCATGCCACATCCAGTGCAGCGAGTGCGCCAAATAGTACCATACCACCTACCAGGATGCGGTAAATGCTCAATATCCATTTCTTCCGAGTAAGATAACGCACATTGGCTTCTCCATAATAATAATTACCCAGAATGCTGCTGAAGGCGAAAAAGAACAAAGCAATGGCAACAAAAATGCTTCCTGCCGAGCCAATCTCGTTTGTCAGCGCCTGTTGCGTAAGTTGTACCCCATTGGCAGAGCCGTCCAGTGGCGCACCACTGAAAAGTATAATGAACGCGGTGCAGGTACATATAATCAATGTATCGGTGAAGACGCCCAAGGTCTGTATCAGCCCCTGCTTTACGGGATGTGTGACGTGTGCGGTAGCCGCCACATTGGGAGCGGAACCCATACCGGCTTCATTGCTGAACAATCCCCGCTTGATGCCTTGCATCAATGCAATACCTACGCCACCACCCAATGCCTGTTGCCAGCCGAAGGCATGGCTGACGATGAGTTTGATAACGGCAGGAAGTTCAGTGATATTGATAGCTACGATAATCAGTGCCAAAGCAATATATCCCAATGCCATAATGGGGACAATGATACTGCTCACTTTAGCAATGCGCTGTACACCACCAAAGATAATAAGCAGCGTAGCTATGGTAATAACCCCTCCTACAATGACGTGATCGAAACCGAACGCATGTTCGAAAGCTGCACACAGTGTATTGCTTTGCACGGAGTTGAAGGCGAAGCCGAAAGTTATCGTAATGAGTACGGCAAACACACTACCCATCCACGGTTGTTTCAATCCTTTCCGCATATAGTAGGCGGGACCGCCAACAAAGGAGTCTTTGCCTTTCACCTTATATAATTGTGCCAATGTGGATTCTACAAATGAACTGGCAGCCCCAAACAGGGCAATGACCCACATCCAGAATACTGCTCCCGGTCCGCCTACAGCAATGGCAGTGGCTACACCCGCCAGATTGCCCGTGCCTACGCGGCTGGCAATGGAGATGGCAAACGCCTGAAATGAAGAGATATGCTTTTCACCTGGCTTGCCGTTTGTTCCTGCTGAGTCACCTAGTAAACGTACCATTTCCCTTATCATGCGGAACTGTACGAAGCGGGTTTTCAGCGTGAACCAAAAGGCACATCCCAAAAGCAGAGCGATAAGGATATAGGTCCAGAGAATATCGTTGATTGAATTGATTATATTCATGCTATATTGTTTTATATTTACTTGTTTAATGATAAACTGTCGGTTCTTCTGTCTGAATTTATTGATTATAAAGGTCGCAAAAGATATGTTTTGTAACTGATTGAATATTAATGTGTTGTGTTGAGGCGTTCTAAGACTGCAGCTGAGGTACCCTAAGTATCATACTGAGGTATCCTAAGTATCATATTGAGATACCCTAAAATAACAACTGTTTTTGGTTTTTGTTTTTCTGTAAACAACTTTTTCCTCATACCCAAAAAGTAAAAGTCAGGATTGAAGAATGATTATTTATTTTAATCTGAAGTGAAACTTATGACCTTCAAATACCGGTTCTACAATATCAAACCGGATGAACTTGGCAAGTAAATGTTCTGCTGCACGTCGGGAAAGGCGTGCCAGCCTACAATACCTGTTCAGCGATAGACTATCATTTTCTTCCAACAAGTCAAGCAACAACTGTTCGCGCTCTGTATAAGTTATCAGTTCTCCCCGCGGACTACCACTTTGCTGCCATACACGCAGATGCACCGGTGTGGCGAGTATATTCTCATCCTTGATGCGCAGATAAGCCAGCGGTTTTCCTGTTTCATCCTTGGCATATACAGGTTTTTGCAGACTTTCCTCAATCTGCACTACCAGCACGCTGCGTCCTTCTGCCTGAAAGGTCTGCATGGTATAGTTCACTTCCGGCTGACAGTACATTTGCGCTGCCGCCTCTATCATATATTGTTCCTCGTCAGAGCGAACTCCGGCTATCTTTCCGTTATCTTTAACTCCGATCAGCAACCGCCCGCCGTCTGTATTGGCAAAGGCGGAGAGCGTTTTTGCGATCTTACGGGCATCGGAAATCTCAAATTTAAAGTCCTGCCTTTGGTGTTCGCCTTCGGCTATGAGCATGTGTATGTATTCCGTATCTGTAAGGGTTTTCATGCCTGCAAAAGTAGGCAAAAAACGCCAGAGGACGCCTTTTTGCGCAATTTTTGCGGATTATTTCAAAAAAAATATTGTTTTTCTGCATTTATTTCAAGAAAGAGTGTATTTTTGCCAGACATTATTAACGAAGTAATATTAATAAGAAAAGGATTATGAAAGAATTAGTTGAAAAAGTTGCTGAATTGTATGCAGCATTCGAGAAAGATGCAAAAGCTCAGATTGAAAATGGTAACAAAGCTGCCGGTACTCGTGCACGTAAGGCTTCTTTGGAAATCGAAAAATCAATGAAAGCATTCCGTAAAGCATCTTTGGAAGCTGCTAAATAATAAGCACGCTTACTGAAAGAATTGAAAGACCGTCTCAATGAGAGCGGTCTTTTTGGGTTTTACAGGTATGAAGAGACTCTGAATAGTTATTCATTATTTAACTTCCCATTATTTGTTTCCTTCTCTTCGAATTGCTACTTTTGACCCAATTATAGTTGAGTAGCGGGTATGAACGAAAACGTCCTTAATAAACTGAAGATACTGGCGGAATCAGCGAAATATGATGTTTCGTGCGCGTCCAGTGGTACTGTGCGTTCCAACAAGCCCGGTATGTTGGGGAATACTGTCGGCGGCTGGGGCATTTGCCACAGTTTTGCTGAGGACGGGCGTTGCATTTCACTATTGAAGGTGATGCTGACAAACTATTGCATTTATGATTGTGCCTATTGCATCAACCGTCGCTCCAACGATTTACCGCGTGCCACGCTTACGGTAAGTGAGCTTGTCGATTTGACGATGGAGTTCTATCGCCGTAACTATATAGAGGGATTGTTCCTTAGCAGTGGAGTGGTGCGAAATCCTGATTATACAATGGAACGCTTGGTGCGCGTGGCAAAAGACTTGCGTACCATCCATCGTTTCAATGGCTATATCCATCTGAAAAGTATTCCCGGCGCCAGCCGTGAACTGGTGAATGAAGCGGGGTTATACGCCGACCGTCTCAGCGTCAATGTAGAAATACCGAAAGAAGAGAATCTGAAACTTCTTGCCCCGGAGAAGGACCATAAGAGTGTATATGCGCCGATGCGCTATATCCAGCAAGGTGTTCTGGAGAGTTCGGAAGAACGGAAGAAACACCGCCATGCTTCCCGTTTTGCTCCTGCCGGACAGAGCACGCAGATGATTGTAGGGGCTACGGCAGAGTCGGACAAGGATATTCTGTACCTTTCATCCGCCCTTTATAAAGGTCCTACAATGAGGCGTGTCTATTATTCCGGCTATATCTCTGTCAATACTTATGATACCCGTTTGCCTGCCCTGAAACAGCCGCCGTTGGTGCGCGAAAACCGTCTTTATCAGGCAGACTGGCTGATGCGTTTCTATCAGTTCAAAGTGGAGGAGATAGTGGATGACTCGTATCCTGACCTGGATTTGGAGATTGACCCTAAGTTGTCATGGGCTTTACGCCATCCGGAGCAGTTTCCTGTGGACATCAACCGGGCGGATTATGAAATGTTGCTGCGCATTCCGGGGGTAGGAGTGAAGTCGGCGAGGCTGATTGTGGCATCCCGCCGCTTTTCTAAATTAGGCTTCTATGAATTGAAGAAGATAGGCGTGGTGATGAAAAAGGCGCAATATTTCATTACTTGTCACGAACTGCCCATGAAGACAGTGAATGAGATGACCCCGCAGGCAGTGCGCAGTCTGTTGATAACAAAACCCAATAAGAAAAAAGTGGATGAAAGGCAGTTGTTGCTTGACTTTCAGGATTAAGAGAATCTCTTTTCATGACGATATTTATCTTTGATAATACCTTCGAAGGCTTGCTGACTTCCGTTTTTGAAGCCTATTCCCGTCGGACTTTCCCTGATGCTCTGCTTCCGGAAGGAGAGCCGTTGCCCCTGTTTCATGAGGAAGTCTTCACGGTAATCACCGAAGAAGAGAAAGCAAAGCGCGTGTGGCGTGGTTTGCAGAAGAAACTTTCTTCCGGCGCTTTGTCCTGCCTTGCCCAGTGTTGGCTGGCGGAAGAAGCAGAAACGCCGATGTTGCTGTTCCGCTATATCCGCAAGGCGATTGATGCTCCCCGTTCCATTGAGACGAACTTTGCCGACCCTGATGTGCTGGAATTTTCACGTATGTGGAAGCGGGTGGATTGGGAACGTCTTCGTATGCTCCAGTTTATCCGTTTTCAGAAAGCTGCCGACGGCACTTTCTTTGCTGCCGTGGAACCGGAAAAGAATGCCCTCCCTTTGGCCATCGACCACTTTAAAGACCGTTTTGCCGACCAGCCCTGGTTGATATATGACATCAAGCGGGCTTACGGATTCTATTATGATTTGAAAGAAGTACGTCAGGTTACATTTGAAGAAGGTTCGCGTGAGGGGCATCTCGTTACCGGTATGCTGGACGAAAGCCTGATGGACAAGGACGAAAAACTCTTTCAGCAACTCTGGAAGACATACTTTAAAGCCATCTGCATCAAAGAACGGCTAAATCCGCGGAAACATAAACAAGATATGCCAGTACGTTATTGGAAACACATGACGGAGAAGCAATAACGGCAGCAGCTATCCTATGCGGCAGCTATTCTATCTGTTCCACCGTCACGTCCGGCCATTCCTGCATCAGCGACAGCATGTGTCCTTCGTCATTGCTCCGCTTGGATTTGATGACCATAGTCACTATGTATCTCTCCGTTTCTCCATAGCCGAGCCTTTCCATTTTGTAGGAGACCAGCATATAATTCCGGGATTTGAATTGGTCGGAAACTTCTTTGAGTATGTCCTTGTTTGGAGTAGAGAAGGTTATCATGGAACTTTTCATTCCTACACTTTTGAACAAGATGCTGAGGAGCTCCAGTCCTGCCAAAGTCAATAGAGTGGCGGCAATGCCGATCACATACATTCCGGCTCCAACCGCCAGACCGATGCCTGCGGTGGCCCATATTCCTGCCGCAGTGGTCAGTCCGCGTACAATCTGTTTTTGCAGGATGATGGTGCCTGCACCGATAAAACCGATGCCGCTGACTACCTGTGCCGCCACACGGCTTGGGTCCAGCGATACGCTGTTTTCCTTGATGATGTCCTGAAAGCCGTATTGGGAAACAATCATGATGAGGGCACTGCCCAATGATACTAAGAAATGAGTGCGGTATCCTGCTTCTTTGGCACGGTATTCACGGTCCAGCCCGATGATGGCACCCAGAATGCCGGCAACTAATAGTCTGAGTACGAAATCAAAATTTAATGCCATATTACCTCCTTTTTGTTCTAATTTATTGTTTCTAAATATGGTTTGTGTAACTGGTTGATAGTCAAATGTGTTAATATAACCCATAATGAGGTACCGACTGAATGGCATTCACCTACCGACTGAATCATATTCACCTACCGACTGAATGGGGATGAGGTTACGATCGTATCTCCCAAATTCTTGTTTTGTAAATAATTATATGTGTTTTTAAATGCAAATATCTATCCTCGCGTTGATAAGCTGTCTTAATTGAGACGAAACCTACATCAATCAATCACCCAATTCTTATTATGGGGCACCGTCCGCTTCGGGTCGTAATGCATTCCCGCCTGTGTCGGTATTTTCAGAACGTATGTACGTCCACTTTTGTTTGGCAGGGAGGTGTCGCGCAACCAGGGATTGGCGTCCTTCAGTTGGGCATAGGTGACGCCCTTGTCTCGGGCAAACTGCGCCAGGTTGTCGATACCCGTATTAACGGTGACCTCCGTATAAGGAATGGCCGGATAAAGATGTTCCCGTTTCAGCAGGAAGCCGTAACGTTGCGGATTACTGATGACAGCTTTGGCGGCAAGCAGGCGAAACATATAGCGGGAAGTCTCCTCAACCAGCCAGAGGTCTACGGCCTGGTCTACGAGTTGCTTTTTCAGTTCGGAAGAAATGCGTCCCTGTCCGCCATTGTAGGCGGCAGCTACACAAAGCCAGTTGCCATATCGCTGGTAAGCATCTTTCAGATACTTGCATGCCGCGCGGGTTGCTTTTTCCACATGATAACGCTCATCAACGCTGGGGTTGACTTCAAGGCCGAATTCGCGTCCGGTGGTCTGCATGAACTGCCACATTCCGGCGGCTCCTGCCGGACTGCGGGCAAGGGTATTCAGGTTACTTTCTATCACGGCAAGATATTTGAAGTCATCGGGCACACCGTTTTCTTTCAGTATCGGCTCGATGATGGGGAAGAAACGGTTGGCACGTTTGATGGTCAGCATGGTGGTGGAGTGCATGTAGGTGAACGACATCTGTTCGCGGTCCATGCGCTCGCGGTGGTCGTAACGTCTCAGGTCAATCTCCTGTCCGGCAAAGCTGATTTTGTCCGGTACGGAAGGGGAGGTGACGCAATAGGGAACTTCGGATTTAACGGATTGCTGTTCAGGGTCTATCGTGCTGTGCCCAAACAGAAATGGAAGTGTGGCACCGGCGCATAGAGCAACTGAGGTAACTATCAGGATATGTATTGAGTTTTTTTTCATTTTCAAAAGTTTGTTTGGTTCGAGGTCGAATATACAATATTTACGGGAATGAGGCAAGAACTATGGTGTCTTTACAACGAATCTTAGTTCTTTATAGGCAATCTTTCCCATAACCACCGGGGGATCATTCGCCAGAAAAAGACAACTACACGATATCTGTCGTCGATCACAATGACCCGTTTTTTCCGGTTCAGGGCACGGACGATACTCTTCGCTACCTGATTGGCTTGCATCAGCATAGGGAACTTACCGCTTTTCAGTAAGTCGGTAGCGACGAAGCCCGGGCGTATGTCTGTGAAATGGATATTCAAGTGTTGCATCCGGGAGAGTTGTGCCAAGGCTTCGATGTAAGTATTCTGGAAACGTTTTGTTGCGGAATAGGCCGGGGCGATGCCCAATCCTTTGGTGCCTGCAATGGAACTGATGACAGCAATATGTCCTTCGCCACGGGTTTTGAAGTAATTGAAAGCGGAGGTTACCATGCGGGTGAATCCTTCTACGTTGGTACGGGTGGTATTTAGCTCTATTTCCGGTTTTAGGTCCGGGTTCTGGCTACCTATGCCGGAGCTGAGAAAGAACAAATCCATGCCACCTAACTTCCGGATGAATGTTTCCAGCAGGGTGGGAGCATCCGGATCCGTTACGTCCAGACGTTGGATTACGATTTGTCCGGGGGCGGTGGCTTGCAGTTTCTCCAATGCTTCTTCCCGTCTTCCGGCAATACCGATGTGCCAACCTTGCTGAACCAGCAGTTTGGCAACTTCTTCTCCTATACCGGAGGTGGCTCCTATAATGATAGCTCGTTTCATAGTTACTGTATTAGTAGTTTGTTAATTGCATGTGCAGGATGGGGAAGGGCTTACCTTGCGCATCTGTTTCATCTCGGTCTATTACTTCAAAGCCCCTGTTACGGTAAAAGCGGAAAGCCTGTTCGTTTTGTTCGTTGACATCCACTTTGCGGAACCCTCGTTCGTTTACGGCAAACTCTAATAATGTCTTGCCATATCCTTTTCCCTGTTCGTCGGGGTGGATAAACAGCATTTCTATTAAATCGTCGCTTAGTCCCAGAAAGCCACTGATACGGTTGTCTTTATTCTTTATAATATAGAGTTGCACTGCGGGGAAATAAACGTTCTGTACCAGAGGTTTGTAGTACTGAATATCTTCTTCACTCAAGAAGTGATGCGTACTGCGTATGGAAGCTTCCCAAAGTTCAGAAAGTTCGGGATAATCTTTCTCTGTGGCGACGAAGATATTTGTAGGCAGATTGTTCATTTTCATATATTCTATTGTCCGATGACGGTTGCTACTATTTTTCTTCCACCGCCATGATTGCGGAATTCACAGAGGTATATACCTTGCCAGATACCCATATTCAGTCTGCCTTCAGTGATAGGTATGCTCAGACTATTACCTGTCAGGGTCGATTTGGCATGGGCGGGCATGTCGTCATCTCCTTCGCAGGTATGCATATAGTAGGGTTCCCGTTCTTTCACCAGGTGGTTGAAGATGGCCTCCATATCGGTCTGGACATCCGGATCAGCATTTTCATTGATGCTAAGCCCGGCGCTGGTATGCTTGATGAACAGATGTAAGAGTCCGGCTTGCGGCAGGCGAGGCAGGTTACGTATTATTTCATCCGTTATCAGGTGAAAACCACGTGCACGGGGACGTAGGGTAAATTCTTTTTGAGTAACAAAACTTTGTTCCATTTTATATATTGTTTAAATTAAGAATGAAGAATTTCCTTTCGGAGTACCTCTACAGCGCAGCTAAATTCTTCATTTCTCATTCTTCATTTCATTGAGTGATGAACCGCAATACTTGCAATATTGTGCACCCTCATCGTGTCCTCGCCTGTGACAGTTGGGGCACTCTCTTGCTACACTCTTTTCATGCTTTTTCATCAGCGATACGGAAACGATACCGGTGGGCACTGCGATGATTGTGTAACCTATCAGCATGACACAACCCGAAAGGAACTTTCCCAGGGCGGTGACAGGAGTTATATCTCCGTAACCTACGGTGGTAAGCGTGACGCAGGCCCAATAGATACTGTTGGGAATATTGCTGAACTGCGTATTGGGCTTTCCTCCTTCAATCATGTACATCAGTGTTCCGATAGATATCACCAGAATAACCACAAACATGAAGAAAACAGCGATTTTCTTGCTGCTGTCGCGTAGTGCTGTCAGTAGCATTTGCCCCTCTATCCAGAAGTTGAATAGCTTGAAAACGCGGAATATGCGTATCAAGCGGAAAGCCCGTATGATAAGCAAATAGCGTGCTCCGGGGAACAGAAAAGCAAGATAAAGCGGCAGCGTGGCCAGTAAATCGATGATGCCGAAAGCGCTGAAAGCATACTTTGCAGGTTTGGGTGAGCAATACAATCGGGTGATATATTCGAAAGTGAAGAAGCCTGTCAGCAGATACTCCATCACGATGAAAGGCGTTTTCAGCCATACCGGCAACCCTTGCAGACTTTCGAGTATGACAAGCCCGATACTGAGCAGGATGCACCAGATCAGGATAACGTCGAATAGTTTTCCGGCGCGTGTATCAGCTTCGAATATGATGATATATAATTTTCGCTTCAAAGCCTGATTATGCATCAGTTCTGTGAATTTATCTTTCAGTTTCATGTTTCGTAATGTTTGTCACAAAAGTAGGAAAACCTTTCCGAATAAGAAAAAGGGGACTTGACTTTTTGTGACTTGCTGGAATATGGAGTATATTTGTTACCTGTTTTCACGATTTAAAAGTAAACAACCATGAAAAGAATAATAACCTTCGCTATCGGGGTTTTGTTCATGGCGTCATTTGTAGTTGAAGTTATAACCTTTAATATAGAGAGCGTATGAATAAAGTATGTGTTGTGACGGGTGGAGCTGCAGGCATCGGACGTTGTACTGTCGAAATGTTTGCGGAGGCCGGATATACGGTGTACTTCATAGATAAGACGCCGGAAATGGTGCAGGTTGTGGAAGAGAAGATGTCTGAAAGAAGTCTTTCTGTGACGGGATTTGTGGGGGATATTGCTGAGGAGGAAACTTTGAGGGACTTTGTTGATTTCGTCTTATCTCTTGAGAACCAGATAGATTGTCTGATAAACAATGCCTGTCTGACGAACGGAGGGATATTGAGTAGCTGTTCATACGAGGATTTCCTGTATGTGCAGCGTGTGGGAGTGGCTGCTCCTTACTTCCTGTCTTTGCTGTTCAAGGATTATTTCAGTGGGGCGGGGGCCATCGTGAATATATCTTCTACCCGTGCTTTCCAGTCGCAAGCCAATACGGAGAGCTATACGGCTGCCAAAGGTGGAATAACTGCTTTGACGCATGCGCTGGCTGTCAGCCTTTCCGGCATTGCCCGGGTGAACTCCATTGCTCCGGGGTGGATTGATACAGGCAGTTATCACGAGGATGATTATGTTCCGTCTTACACGGAGGGCGACATCATGCAGCATCCTTCGCAGAGGGTGGGAGAGCCGGCTGACATAGCTCGTGCTGTTCTTTTCCTTTGTGACGAACGAAACTCTTTCATTAATGGAGAGAACATCACGATTGACGGCGGCATGAGTAAACTAATGATTTATCATAATGATTATGGTTGGGATTATCAACCGTAGAAACTATTAAATATAAAAAGAGAATAATGGAAAAAGTAATTATTAACTCGTACGAGGAATTTGAAAAGCTGGTAGGCCAGCAGATTGGCGTTTCTGATTATGTAGAACTTTCGCAAGAGCGCATCAATATGTTTGCAGATGCTACGTTGGACCATCAATGGATACATGTAGACACGGAACGTGCAAAAACAGAAAGTCACTTCAAGACTACCATTGCGCACGGTTATCTCACTTTGTCTATGCTTCCGCATTTGTGGAACCAGATTATTGAGGTAAACAACCTGAAGATGATGGTTAATTACGGTATGGAGCAGATGAAGTTCGGGCAGGCGGTGTTGTCGGGACAAAGCGTGCGTCTGGTGGCAAAGTTACATTCGCTGGCAAATCTGCGTGGTGTGGCGAAAGCAGAGATTAAGTTTACAATTGAAATAAAGGATCAGCCTAAGAAAGCGCTTGAGGGGATTGCAGTGTTCTTGTATTATTTCAATTGAGGTATCCTTTTTCCATTGGGATTAACTTATATCTGAGCGGTTATGAATTAAATGATGATTTACTGTATATTTCACCGATTAGTAATTATGCTTACAAAAAGCGAGTAGATTTCTTCCTTTCCCGCAGTTCTTCCTCCCACTCGTTGAGTGAACCTGATTCAGTCAGTGACTGAATGCCTTTCACTCAGTGACTGAATGCCTTTCACTCAGTGACTGAATGCCTTTCACTCAGTGACTGAATGCCTTTCAGTCACTGACTCATTGTACCCCCATTCAGAAGGTGTCTGGGAGGGGGTAGGGAAGGTGACAAGATAGGAAAGAAAAAAAGATGAAAATTGTACACAAAAAACGTATCTTGATTCATTTTTGTAGGGATATGAATTGATACTCCTTCTTATCTCTTCCTAATATATTCCTGCCACAAATGTCGGATAGCCGCCACCGGATGATAGAACAACATTCTCGGTCCCGCCCATCTCATCACTACTCTCATCCGTTCTCTCATTTCCGGCTTATAGCAATGCACGGTACAAATCCGGCAAGTTGATTTCCCGTCTCCGAACGGACAACGTGAAAGCCGTGTCTGCGCATACTCCAACAATTCCCTGCATTGCGGGCACAGTGTTCCGTTCCCCTCTTTCTTCCGGCAGTAGAGGCGAATCATCTGTTCTACGGTTTGCTTTTCCTTTTCGATGCGGGAGTGTTTCATATAAGTTCCAAATGTTTTAATCGTGAGCGGATAGCCCCTTTTCCCCGTTCGAAAATATCAGATAGTTCCGCAATTGTTTTTCCTTGATTGTATAATGTTGTCAAATAGTTATCAGCTTTTTCTTCCCAGGGCAGATAAGCATTTCCGTATTTTTCTTTTTCAGCAGATACACTTTTCTTCTCTTTGGGTAGCATTTTTGCCAATTGAACGATGTGCCTGATGAACTCTGTTTTCCCTTCCGTATATGCCTCTCTGTCATGCTCGTACTTCTCTTTTAATTTCTTCTTGAGTTCTCCGTAATCATGAGCTACATCCGGGTGAGTTTGGAGGTAGTGGCAGAAAACAGGCTCATCCCAATGTCCGGCATATCTTACGTGGATATGATAAGCCTGTCCCTGAAACCCCTGTAGGGTATATCCTTTCATGAACATCATGTGCGGGGCAGGTTTTTGAGGCTGTGGAGAATAAATATAACCTATGCTCTCCAGACTTTTGATTAATTCGTTGGTGTTGGTTTCACCATTGATTTCTAATAATATGTCTATGGTTGGCTTTGCGATTAGTTGTTCGATGGCAGTACTTCCTATATGGTCAATGCGGTAGATGTTTTTGCCAATAGTATCGTAAAGTATTCTTTCTTCCTGATCGTATAATTTAGCCCAGTCTTTCTTATGCTCAGTCAAGATGATGGGAAACAATGTTCCTAACTCTTCATCGGACATTTCTGTCAATTGTTTCATAACGGGATTCGTTTTTATTTGTGTTGTAAAAGTACGCTTTTCCTGGTAAAGGGGGACATTATTACGGGCTTTTTTTATGCTTCGGCAAGTTATTCTTTTTTTGCCATCGCATTGGCAAAATGTTGTCAATACGGTGGCAAGATGTTGGCAATTAATTCTGCCAGCGTTTTAGCTTCGGAAACTCTTGCTTCATCATGGCAATTGCCTCTTCTTTAGTCACTTTCTGTTCCGAATCTTTGTTGAATTCCTCAACAAACTGAGCACAGTGTTCTATCATTTCGTCCATGGTGCAGTCCTGAGTGAACTTTCCATTCTGATAACAGTAAGTGCAGTAGTCTGCGCTGAGGCTACCGTCAGCATTTGTTCCGCAAACTTCATTGGATGTCAGCGGCATTCCGCAGCTCTGGCAAAATTTCATTTCCATAATTGTTCTTGATTTTAGAGTTTTATAAATATGTATTCTTATTTCAATTGCAGCAATTTCTTTAGCAATCCTTCATTCAGCAGATGTACAGTCTCGAACTTCCCGTTATAGAATACCGCCCAATTATTGAAGATGCAAGGCAGTTGCTTGGCTTTTTCCAGCGTGTCGACTTCTATCAACTGCAAAGGCACCTGATTATTCTCACAATAATTATAGATTTGCTCGATGCAGTTGGGAATGTAAGGACATTGCACGCCGTAATATATAGTCAGCTCTTTATTCTCAATCGTCTGTTTCCTTGCATCCGCCGTAAATTGCGGTTGGCTGCCGTCAAGGGAAAGAGCTAATAATTCGTATTCGTCATTAATGCTATCCACTACCTTGAAGCCATATTTCAGCATAAATTTCTTGTCGGACAAGAAAGGCTTCTTCTTTTTGGAAGACAGCACACAGATACCCGATTTCCCTTGTGCCTTGGCATCGTCAATGCACGATTGCAACAGGGCTTCTCCATATCCTTTTCCCTTGTAGCTGCCTGCCACCCACAGGCAGTAGATATACAGATAGTTATCTCCCGTCACAGGCACCCAAGCCTTTTCCAGCGGGGCATACTCGATAAACACCTTGCCTTGTGCATCCAGTTTGCGGAAGACGTGCCCTTCTTTTACGCGTTCGGACAACCAGTTCCGCTTATCATTTACACCTGTTTGGTGCTTCTTATCAGAAATGGCGCAACATAAATGTTCGCTCACAACGTTATCCGGGGTCAATGTGATAAATTCCATATTATTTCTTGCTAATTTTTAAATAAACCATGTCCCGCAATTGTTTTCCGTCCTCATACATGGGGTGGTCGTAGTTCTTGATGAAGAAATCGGGTATCCGGTGGGAGTAGGTGAAGCCGCACCGTTCATAAAACGGTATGGTATAAGTACTGTCTCCTGTGCCCACTAACATCGTCTGATAGCGGTCTTTGTAGTGCTCCAGCAGAAACTTTATCAATTGTGTTCCATATCCTTTGCGCTGATAGTGCGGATAGGTTGCAATGTTCTTTATTTCATAGGTTCCGTTTCCTTCATCGGTGATTACGCAGGCGGCTTTTAAGTCTCCGTCGTAGAGGGCAAACATTTCTCCGCGTTCCAGATAAAGGTCAATCATAGATTCCTGCTCGTCTGCGAGAAGCAGGAGTTCGAGGAATTCTTTCTTGTTCTTTAAGATAGGTACGATATTAATCATATAGTATTGACTGAATTGTTTTCAAATTCCCCAAAGATAGGTAATTGAAACGGGACAGGCAAATACCTCCTCTCTTTTCTTGTCAAATAAATGAAGCGAACCGGTAGTTGCGGGTTGCGTCCTGTAGTGAACCTGATTCAGTCGTATACTGAATGCCATTCAGTCGTATAGTGAACCCTATTCAGTCGTATACTGATTATCCCCCCTTTCATAAGATGCTCAGGGCCGTTTTCAACGTGAAGTGGCATAACAGTATAAAATGCAGTCAATAACCGGTTCACATGAATCAGATTTTTTTCTTATTGAACAACAATTTTCTTGCGTTAATTGGCTGCCAATCGATAAATTTCTGTAGTTTTGTAACTTCTGAATTCAAAATTGATACTAACACACAACAAATATGAAATATAGAACTTGCCTGACAACACTTCTATACAGCTTCCTTTTAGGACTCATCCTGCCCGCTTCGGCACAAAATTCTCTTCAACACCAGAAAGACTCTTTACGTCATGCCCTCGAACATGCGGAAGGCATTGATAAGTTGCAGACTTACAACAAACTGTACTACATCTATATGGCAGAAGCCGGCGATGACCAGAAAATGGATACGCTGATGACGCTGTTTGAGCAGGCGGAAACCGAAGCCATCAGGCAAGGCAACACACAAATGCAGGGAATGGTGTACGGCAATAGGATTATCTCCTATATAAACAGGAGCGAGCACGACAAAGTCATAGAAAAGGCGCCCGCCTATCTCGACTTTTATATCCGGCACGACTTGTGGAAATTCTATTATCAGATACACATGCAGCTTATCACCGCCTACAACCTGAAAGGAGACTATGAACTGGCGGCCGCCGAAGCCGGGAAAATGTATACCCGTGCCCGGGAGCGCAAGGACAAGGCAGGAATGGCAACCGCACTCTATGCCACCGGCATCATCTATAACCTGCAGAAGAGGCCGAAAGAGGAAGAAGACTGCTTCCGGGAGAGCATCAGCCTGTTGTGGGAAGTTTCCGGTTACGATAATATCCTGACGCAATCCTATGCCTTCCTGTGCGTGTCGCTTCGTGCACAGGCACGCTATGACGAGCTGCTGCAACTGGTGCCCGAATATGAAAAAGCCATCGCCCGCTTCGAGAAAGCCACCGGCAGGGTGCAGCCCGAAGCTCGGGGAAATCTTTATGTGGCACTGATGAACACCTATATAGATATTAAAGAATATGACAAGGCGGGCATATACCTTTCCAAACTTGAAGGTAGCGTCAACAACAGCATGTCGAAATTCGAACTGCTGCGGGCAAAGGCGCTGATATTGCAGTCGCGGGGAGATTACCGCACGGCACTTGCCGTTATCGACAGTGCCGTAATACAGGTTCAGGAATCGGCTTTCAACCTCAATGCCGTGCGTAAGATAAAGATGGAGATACTGGCACGGGCGGGGCGCAATGATGAAGCGTTCAGTCTGCTGGACGAAATCATTGCGGCGAACGACAGTATAAATAATGTGGAAGTCAACGCCCGCTTTGACGAACTGCGCACCCAGTATGAGGTGGAAAAGCACATTGCCGAGAAAGAGCGTAATTTCCATTATTTCCTGTTTGCCCTTGGCATTTGCCTGGTTTTGGTGTTGCTCCTGGCAGGCGTCTTCTACTATAACCGGATTATTTCTACCAAGAACCGCAAGCTGTACGAGCGAATCAAGGAACAGGACAGGCTGGCGGAAGAACTCTCCAGAATGGCACAAGCCTGCGAAAGTACCGCATCGTCGGAAGCCCTGCCGCAGACATCCGATACTGCCGCCACCGTTGAGCAGCACCGGCTGGTTGCCCGTTTGCGCGAGTATCTGCTCTCCGGTGATAACCTTTCTAATGCCGAGATGAACCGTGACGAGATTATCTCCGCGCTCGGCACCAATAAAAACCTGCTGACCGACGCCGTCAGAGCCGTGACGGGGAACTCTCCCATGGAGTATATGCGCATGCTGAAACTGGACGAGGCACGCAAGATGCTCGACCATCATCCCGAACTTACGATTGAGGCGATAGCTTTCAGTTGCGGCTTCAATATCCCGAGCACCTTCTACCGTCTGTTCCGAAAACAGTATGGCATCAGTCCGGCGGAATACAGGAAACAGGCAAATAAATTATAAACATCTACTTATCAATCCCCCCAAAAATCAAAAGCACGGTCCATCCGTGCTTTTTTTGTGTCCACATGCCCCAGAAGTATCTGAGGAGGGTGTGTTGCAATATAATTGGGACAAAATGCAATAAAGTCGGGACAAAATGCAATAGTGTTTCATCCGTAAATCGCTTCTTTTGCAGCATGATTTCTAAAGAACAAGAGCGATGAACGAATACATGTACCTTCTTATTGTGGCATTCATTTTTTGTATGGTGATAGCCATTTTTTGCCTCTTCCTGTATTGCCGGAAGATTGAACGGAAGTGCAACCATTGCATTGCGAAAAGCCTTCGTGAACTGGACCGTATGTTTAAAGAACTGGAACGCATGCAGGTGGAAAGGGAAACTATCGAAAAGATATTTAAAATGAGGATAAACTTATGAAACACTTACAAAGACATCTACTGGTTCTGCTCCTGGCGCTGCTGCCGGGAGTGGCAAGTTTCGCCGGAGAAGCGGCGGACAGTCTCTACATCTTTCGCTTTGTGCAAGGAAAAGATGCGTTCTACGCCCCCTGGCGGGACAACAGTGCGCAGCTCGAAGCACTCCTGACCCTGCTACGTGCACACCGGGAGGCCATTCTTTCGGGCAGCATTCCGGTGCGCGTGGATGGATATTGCACCGGACAGGCCCCGGACGAAGAGAACCGGCGCATGGCTGCCGTGCGCAGCAACCGGGTGAAGTCGGAACTTATCGGACGGGCAGGAGTGACGGAAGCCTGCTTCGTGACTGCCAACCATGCCGTGGAGTACGCAGAAGGAGTGCGGAATGTAGTGACCGTGACGCTGTGCATCCCCGCCGATATCAACGAAACGAAAGAAGATTTACCCGACGCGGCTGACACGGATTTAAAGATTGTTCAGCAGGAGCAGAGGGCTGTTCAGCAGGAGCAGAGGATTGTTCAGCAGGAGCAGAGGGCTGTTCAGCAGGAGCAGAAGGCTGTTCAACAGGAGCAGAAAGCTGTTCAACAAGAGCAGAAAGCTGTTCAACAAGAGCAGAAAGCTGTTCAGCAAGCCCAGAAGCCTGCCCGGCAAGCGAAGAGCGAAGCGGCAACCCCGGAACAGCCAACGCCCACCCGTTGGAAAGAACAATCCCTTTCCCTCCGCACCAACCTCTTGTATGACGCCTTCCTGCTGCCCACCCTTGGCGTGGAATGGCGCATCAGCCACAGCATCGGCCTCAAGCTCGACGGCAGCTTCTCCTGGTGGGGCGGCAATCACGGCAAAGTGCAGAAAGTGTGGCTCGTCAATCCCGAAGTGCGGTGGTATCTGCTGCGCGACAGACGCTTCTACGTAGGCGTCTCCGGTAGCTACGGCGAGTACAACATATATAAGTATCTGCCCGGCAAACTGCTGAAAGGCGACACCGGCTATCAGGGCAAGCTATGGAATGCGGGCGTGACGCTGGGTTACCAATTATCCCTCTCCCGCAGTTTCTCCCTCGACTTCAACCTCGGCCTGGGCTATACCCGTTCCGCCTACGACAGCTTCGGCATGACCGACGGCGTGCGCATCCATAAGCAGCAAGACGGAACAAAGAACTTCCCCGGCCCCACACAAGCAGGCATCAGCCTCGTGTGGACTATCGGAAACAACAAGTAAAACCATCTAAAACCAACGCATATGAAAAGGAACATCAGACAATGTCTTATCGTAGCAGCCACAGCGCTATCCCTTGCCGCCTGCGACGTGGAAGACCCCATCTACAACACCCCGCACCCGGAGCAAGGGGCAATAACCCTCGTTACCGACTGGAGCGGCATCGGTGAGGGACTGACCGCACCCGCAAGCTATACGGTAGAAGCCGGCGGCTACTCCGCCACCCTCACCGGCACCACCAACCAGCTCGAATCTCTTTTTGAACCGGGCAGCTACCACCTGCATATCTACAACACGCCGCAGCACATCACCGTTTCCGGCATCACCGCCACCGTCGCCGGGGCTTCGGGCAATGTGGACGGTGCGGGCCCCTTCGTGCAGGAGATGCCCGGCTGGCTGTTTACGGATGCGGTGGATGCTGTGATAGAGCCCGATACGGAGCAGACATTCACCGCCGTGATGCAGCAGCAGGTGCGGCAACTGACGCTCGTCATCGAGCCTACGGGCAGCACCACGGACAGGATAGAGCACATCGAGGGCTACCTGTCGGGCGTAGCAGGTACGCTGGATTTTTCTGCCGGCATCTACGCCACACCCACGAACGTGGAATTGCAGTTCGCAAAGATAACCTCCGGCGCCAATGCCGGGAAGTACGCGGCAACCGTGCGCCTGCTTGGCATAGCGGGTGAGCAGCAGAAGCTGAACGCCATCATCTGCTTCACGGGCGGCAGCCCCGAAGCCCTGAACCTCACGAGCGACCTCACCACGGAGCTTGCCGCCTTCAACACCGACAAGCGGAAGCCCCTTACCTTGGGCGGGAAAGTAGTGGAGACGCCTACCGGAGCCGACTTCTCCGCCACCATTACCGACTGGACACCGGGCAACGGCGAGGGCGGCGAAGGCGGCTCGGCGGGAATGGAAACGAACAATTAAATGAATTATCACTATTAATAACACTAAAAAAAAGTAAGATTATGAAACTTAGAAACTTATCAATCATTGCCGCAGCAGCCCTTGCGCTTGCCGCCTGTAACAACGACAACGAAGCAGTCACCGACAACTGGAACGGCGAAATCCGCCTCACCAGCGGCATCACCTCCCAGACCCGTTCCTACGGCCTCGACACACAGCTTGGCGCAGGCCTGCAAGTATCTGCCTGGGTGGACGACAGCAACAACCTCCCCCTCTACCAGAACAACCTGCTCACCGCCGACGGCACCGGCGGCTTCACCTACGCCAGCGACATGTACTACATCTCGCCCGACCCCGTGAACATCTATGCCATCCATGCCAACCCTGCCCCGGTGGGAGATGACTTCCCCGCATCGGTGTCCCACGAAGTGAAGGCCGGCCAGACCACGAAAACCGCCTACGCCGCCTCCGACCTGCTCTATTCCACCAAGCGGAACGTGGCCCCCACCGCCTCTAACGTGGACCTCACTTTCTACCATTTGCTATCTAAAGTAGAAGTAGTGCTGAAGCGCGGCAACGGCGCCCCCGACCTCTCCGGTGCCATCGTGACCCTGGAGAACACCGCCCTGAAGGCCACCTTCACCCCCAAGAAAGCCGCCGACATGAGTAGCGAGGCCGAACGCCGGGCGATGATAGCCCTCGCCGCCGACCCCAACCCCGCCACTCCGATTACCATCCCCACGGTGGTGACGACAGACTTTAACGCCACCAATCTCCAGTACGCCGAAGCCATCGTGGTGCCCCAGGAACTAACCGCAGGCACCGTCTTTATCCGCGTGAAGCTGGCGGACAATACGAACTTCGTCTACAAAATCCCCGCCGGAGATGCCTTGGAGCTGGAAAGCGGCAAGCGGTACATCTATAAGATAACCGTGGACTATTACGGCCTGACGCTGGAAACCGACATCAAGAACTGGGAAACCATAGGCGCACCCGTAGAAGGCTCTGCATTTCAGGAGTAATCCGTAAACAATAAATATAAAGAAAAAAATGAAGAAGACGAACATACCAATATATATAATGTACCTGTGGGCAGCCTTGGTTTTGGCTGCCTGCACAGGCGATGACGATGCGGCATGGCCCGAAGGCGGCGTGCCGCTGGAACTCTACGCAGCCGTAGAGGGATATTCCTCCGCCAACGCCCAGACACGGGCTACCACCGAAAACAGGTGGGAAGGGGGAGAAAAGGTGAGGCTGTGGATTAGCTCTAGCTTCTCCGGGCCGGCTTGGGATGTATACCCCTCCGTCGATTCCGATGGAAAGCTGATTGTAAATTTAGCCTGGGTAAGCCCGGATGAGGAAAAGGGGATTCAAGGGTTATATCCGTCGGTGAGGAATATTGATCCATTCTCTGTACAGGCCGACCAGAGCAATGAAGGATATCAGGATAGCGACTGCATGGCTGCTCCCTACCTCCTCATCACCGTAACGTCCCCCGATAAGACCCTCGTCTTCCGCCACGTTATAGCCAAAGTGGTGGTACACCTCAAAGCGGGCAACGGCGTGGACGACGATGAACTGCGGACCGCCACTGTAACCTTTGAAAACCTTGAGTGCACGGGAGGGAGTATCGATTTCAGAAATGGAACCGTAGGGCAAGTGACCCCCGACACCGACCGCATCACCCCCAACGAAGTGACCCCTGCCGCCGACGGATACGTACGCACCGTGCGCGCCCTGCTCCTTCCCCAAGATATGTCGAAACGGAAGTTCGTGAAAATAGTCATCGGAGGAAAGACCTTTTACTACACCCCCGCCGCAGGCGAAGCGAACTTCTTCAGTGGCAAGATGTACGAGTACCGCCTCACCGTGACCTCGGAAGGTATCGAAAATATCGACATGGAAGGAGAAGGAGGAGGTACGTGGCATCCGGTCGAGTAGAACAGTAACAACTAAATTCATCAATAAAAAAAGAAACCGTATGAAACAACATCATTCCATATTTCCCCCGGCAGCATCCCTGGCCTGCGCCCTCATCCTGATGCTGGCGGCATGCACGTCCGACGCACTGGACGAACTGCCCCCTGCCGGCACCGACCCCGATGCCCGCCCCCTCACCATCACCGTGAGCGACGGCGGCATGTACGCCACCGGACAAACCCGCGCCCAGGAACGCGGTTACCGCACCGTCTTCACCGAAGGCGACCGCATCGGCCTCTACGTGGTGAAGGACAAAACCCTGGAGGTGAAAAACCTCTGCCTTACCCTACAGGGAGGCAAGTGGACGCTGCCTGCCGGCGCTTCCCAGCTCTTATACTCACCCGGCAGGAGTTATCATGCCTATTATCCCTACCGGAAGGATGGAGATTTGACCGGCAGGGTATTGCCCGGCGATGAAGACTTCTTTAAGTTTGTAGTCAGTGCTTGGCCTGTTGAACTCATCCAGAGTACCTACGCCCAATACACCGCCTCCGACCTGATGACGGCCCGTGGCGTGTATAGCAACCACACGCTCAGCTTCGCGATGGAGCACCGCATGTCTCTGTTCATCCTTCAGGTGCCTGCTACGAAATATACCTATACCGAAAAGATAGACGGCCAAGAGATTTCTAAGAGCTATTACCGCTACACGGCGGTGATCAGTAAAAATGTATATTGGCAGGAGAACCCCTGTACGGCCCGCCTGCTGTTGAATACTAAAAACTCCACGATCTTGGCTCCGGGACCGTATGAGTATTACTACAAGGGAAATCGGGAGACTTTCTATTTGGACTATTCCCAATTAAATCTTCAGCCCGGAAAATATACCGTCCACGAGATTGACGGCAATGAGGCGATAGAAGAGCGGCCGTTAGCGGCGGGTGACTACTATATGCAGGACGGCAGCATCCTGCCCGGGGATGAAATTAGCAAGCTGTCCCGTGATGAACGGAAGAGTTGTCTCGGCGTAGTCTTCTGGGTGGGTGAAATCGAGGGGATACACTGGACGCAGACCGGCCGCCTAGAAGGCGACCGCCTGCTGATGCGCGACCATCCGGAGTGTGTGCACGGCATGGTCGTTGCGATGCACGATGCCTCTCAGGAGGTGAAGTGGGCCATCGGAAAGGGGGAGACTGAGTATGCTTATGATTGGGCCGATTCATTCAATGACTTCACGCCCGGAGAGGAGACCGATTGGGAAGAAATACGGAAATCCGATACAGATTTCGGTTATTGCAGATCCCGTTTAATGGCACTTTACGGTTCTCGGCACAACGACACCACCTTTCCGGCCCGCAATGCGATAGCCACTTATGCTGGTGAGCACCCCGCGCCCGCAGGCAGCAGCGGGTGGTTCTTACCGGGCAAGAATGAGCTTGCCACGCTGTGTTTCGGTGTGCCTAAAAATTATACTGAGGAGGGCTCCACCTACTATTACGAGAATCTTCAGATGCTCAATAAAATCAATCCCCAGATTGCTATGGCGTCCGGTAATGAGCTTATCGGGGAGTATTGGAGCAGCAACGAATCGGGTACTGTTGCCTGGCGTGTAAATCTTGCCCCCCCCGGCTATAACACGAAGCCCAAAGCCGATACCTATAAAGTCCGTGCCGTGCTGGCCTTTTAGCGGCCTGCGTGCGGAAGCTGCGAAATAAAACGATTTATTAACCCCCGTCCCGCCAAAGAAAGGAGGACACACAGCCACAGGACGGTGTGATAAACCTGGTTATAAGTAGATTAATCAATAAAATCAGTACCTGCCATCATCAGAAAGGAGGTTAATGCAGGTGCTAAAGAATAAAATACAAACCATTAAAAAAGAATATTATGAGTTACGGATGTTACTTAGAACTGATAAACAGAGCTTTCAATAAGATTGAAATCACTGTTGAACCTACGGATAAGAAAGAATGGGGAAAGCGGGCTATGAATAAAACGAATCACAATCTTTCTGACAATGACTATTACAGACTCGATGAATATGAAATGAAGCCCAAAGGTATTCATGTGTTGACGGCTCACGGACATTTTCGTGTCACTATCTCGATTGACGGGGAAAAGGAACAGTTACAAAAAGTCTTCGACCTTGAAGACGGACGGCATTCCGGTGCTGTTTGTCGGTATTTCATTTACCCGTCATCATCTTCCGGCATGGATTATGCCGTGCTTGTATCATGCGGGAAATATCTGCAATTGTCGAAGAATGGCAAGAAAGAGAGTGGCTTCGTTAATGATAAAGGATGTTACAAATTTGAATTCTTCCGCCTCTCCGCCCGTCGGTTTGGTGTGATGAACGATTATCATTTCGGTGATACTAATTGTGGGAGTCAAGCGTCTGTTGTAGATAAGCTGATCAATTTACAGAAACGTCCTGAATTTATCGTCATGCCGGGCGATTTGTTAGATTGCCCTACGGCGCCTGCCGGGGATGTTAATCCGCTACATTTTCCTGCCGTGCGTGATATATGGGGAAATCTGATTGACGGACTGGAAGAACAGTCTATACCCGTTGCCGACGGACTGGGCAATCACGACTTATGGACAGGGTTTGGCGGTGAGAATGTGAAAGGCGATATTCAACAAAGAAACAAAAAGCGGATAGCGGAAGGCAGCTTGTTTCTTCCATACGGCATTAGTACTGCGGATAATGCTGCTAATTATGGGAACAAAGGTTATCACTATACATGGTTTTTTTCTCTGGAAAAGAACGGAAAGAAAGTGCTGGTTGCATTTTTTATGCTAAACAATTTGCCGGGCAATGCAAACCGCACTGATCCGGGAGATACGGGACACGGTCATGATGAGGGAACCTATGCATTCGGCGCCTTGGACTATCTCAATGCAAGTATGCAGACGATGGCATGCAAGCCAGGTTATGATTACAAGGTGGGCATCCCCATGTTCCATATCAACTATGGATGTGATGTGAACGGTGATACGCATGGTAATCCGGAGAGATGGTGGACATACGCCGACAAAAAGGCTTTAAAAGATGTTTTAGATAAAGCTCCAATACAAATCGTGACGGCTTTCTTCGGCCATGAGCACGTTGGTTCTATAGAGAAGCAGGCACTTTATATCGGAAATCGTAAGGACCCGGCCAACAAAACAGGATATTCCGGTTATCGCTGTGCCTGTTCTATTGATAAGCCACGTCTCAATATCATTGATTTGGAATTGGTGGAAGAAAACGGCGGCTGTAAAATTAAGATTACACCTCGATTTATAGAAGTTGCCAAATTGACTTCTACGGATGATTGCTTGCCGATGATAAAAGAAGAACTGCAAAGCTGTATCGAACTATAGTGAGGAAGTCCGCGCCGCTCCGGATGTTTTTCATCCGGCGGTCATTGCGTATAAGGATTTTCAAATCCTGTTTTCTTCTTCTATTTCTATCCGGTACCCCGGTTTTCCCGTGTCTCCGACAAGGCATTCCCGAGTCAGCGACATGACCGCCCCGAGTCGGCGACAAGAGCGCGTCGAGTCGGCGACACGGGAAAACGGGTTCCGGCTCATTTTTTTTATTCATTTATTAACACTTAAAACAATCAGAATTATGCCATTTTGGAAAAAGATGCTTAATCAGAAACAAGCGGTTTACTACCCCCGCGCGATAGTGCAGGGCAAACCCGTGGAAACGGAGACCATTGCCAAGGACCTGGCAAAAATCTCCACAGTGAGTAACTCCGACGTTCAAGCCGTGCTGGGCGACATTGCAGGCGTGATGCACATCCGCATGAGCCAGGGCAAGAGCGTCCACATCAAAGGGCTGGGCTACTTCCGCTACGTGCTCGACACCACCGGCGTGAAGGACCTCAAGGACTTCGACTTCGAAAAGCAGGTGAAAGCCGTCCGCGTGGAGTTCGTCCCCGAACGCACCCGCCTCAGCAGCGGCGCCTACACCCGCGCCCTGGTGGACAGCGAACAACTGGAATGGATTGAACTTTCAGCCACCACCGAAGACCAGGACCCGTCGCATGGCGGCGATGGCGGGATTGAAGAAAATCCGCTGGGATGAGAAAAAGTCCGGAGCGGTCACCGGACTTATTTTATGAACACAGGTTTAAGAATAATGGGAATCGGGGGTTGGCATTCAGGGGGCATTTGTAAAAAAACTACGCTGGAAAACAGAACGTCCCGCCTGCTTCTCAAAAAACGAAAATCGGGCGAGACGAAAATGAATAATATCTTGCTATTTATAATTCTTCTATATCTTTGATGGCTAAACCCGTCACCTGGTGGATGACTTCGGAGGAGATATTCAAGGCTTTCATCGTACGGGCATTCTCTATGTTTTTCTCCTGCTTTCCTTGCTCAAGCCCTTCTGCAAGTCCTTCCTGTCTGCCTTCTTGTCTGCCTTCTTGTCTTCCTTCCTCTCTACCTTCCTCTGCCGCCGTACTCAGCACATCATTCTGAATCATTACGGCATTGATATGTTCGTCATACGCCAGTTGTTCCGCCCTGTCCATATTGTAATAAATCAGTTTGCGGCGTGCTTCTTCCAGCCCGGGAGCTTTCGTATCGGGGCGGATGATGCCGGTCTTCAGATATTCTATCCACTCCTCAAGCGGGGTGACGGCCACCTTGTTGAACTCATTCACTCGAATCAGGAAGTATTCGGGGAAGATTTCGGCAGGAAGTTTGCGCACGATGGCGTCCTTCTCCTTGGTGGTGACCTCCAGAAAATCGCCCGTATGCACGCCCACAAAGGAGTTCTGACCGTGGTACAAGTAATCGTTGCCCTTGCCGATGTCGAAATAGAGAATGCTGATGGAGTACACTTTCTTCACTTGAGAGTAAAGTTCTCCCAGCTCAATATGCTCCGTGATGGCCTTGGCAACGCCGAAGAGGATGCGCTCCAGATAGTATATCTCGCGGGTGTTCTGCACCTCGACGATGATGATTTCATCCTTACTGTTGCGCGCCTTGATGTCCACACGGTTGAATTTGTCGTTTTCACGTTGCTGGTTGCCCTCGCTTTCCAGTATCTCGACGATGCGGATAGGCTCGCCCAGCAACACGGTGAGGAAACCTTCGAGCACGCCGAAGTTGGCTTTGTTGCGTAGCAAACGCTTCACCGCCCAGTCAAATCGTATATATCTGTCTTTCTGTACCATAACTTCTGTTTTTTTCTGCTTACGTACAAAGGTAAGCATAATTTCTGTTTCCAACGTGTCGGGAAGCGATTATTTGTTTGATTCATTTTTACGCAGGTATGAACCAAATGTGCTAATGTGATTAATGTGCCAATTTGCATTTATAGCTTTGAGTTCAGGTAAGAGCTGTATTTGTTAAGCAAAAATTCATTAGGGTTCTCTAAGCTCATAATGTAATTCATTAGATTTTGTTCCTGAAGTTGGTCGTATGCCTTCGCAAACTTTTGATCTTTTCTCAGTAAATCTTTAGAGATAAACGTCTTGAACATAAAAATACGTTCTTTCCGACTAATAATGTCTCCGATTGCATATCCGTCTTGAAAGCTTAATGCACATTTTTCCCGTCCTGTTTCTGAGATAAAAATAATGCCTATATAACTATTTTTTATATATTGGTTAATAAGCTCTTGTTTGCCAATCGCTGCCCCTTTTAAAAACCTTGAATGATAGCGGGAGAAAAAATGAGGAGGAAAAATATAAATGTTATGCTCGCGTGCAACAATATATTCGTAAACATAAGTTCCTTCTTCGGTTTGCACCTGGGATATAGCGATACATGCGGCATCCTCGGCCAGCTTTTTGGTTATTGCATAATAGAATATGAACCAATCGTTATTTGTTGTCTTACTGAAATAGTGAATCGGATTAAATATCATCGGCAAATGAAGGCTTTTAATAATCGCCCTGCGTATTTTAGAATCATAATTTCTTTTGAGATAAGGAACTATATTTTCAAATATATCGTTTTGCATCTCCCTTCTAAGTGCGAAAGGACTCATTGTTCTTGTTATCATTTTTTTAGTGATTGATATTGCGGTCGCAAAGGTAACCAAAACAAACTGCAATTAACCAGGTTAATATGAATTTCAACTACTGATTGGCATGAATAACTATTTTATATCGGGTTTGTTGTATATTGGGGATAAACCTGTATCTTTGTTACATTAAAAAACAGAGCGTTATGGACAATACATTAAAGCTGACCGAAACCTATTGGGAAATGCTAAAGTCACTGAATGATGATATAAAATTGCGATTAGCCACCCGGTTGACCGCTTCTGTTATTGCCGGTAAAGATGCCCGCAAAGACAGGACTGATGAGATGATAGAAAAGCATCTCGGTAAATGGAAGGATGAAAGAAGTGCCGAGGATATCATAAAGGACATTTATGCAGGACGGAATAGTATTAAGGCTCCCCTGAATTTTGATTAAAATGAATAAATCGTCAAAGTATTTGCTTGATAGCAATATTTGTGTCTATATCCTAAGAGGGAAAAAAGGCATGCGCGAGCAACTTCAAAGAGTTGGGTGGGATAATTGTTGTATTTCGGAGATGACTGTTGCCGAACTTTTATATGGTGCTGAATGTAGCAGTGAGATTGAAGAGAACAAAAAAGAAGTACTTTCATTTTGTGCTGATATTGAAATCATTCCTGTAGGAGTGGCTTTATCAGAATATGCTCACCAAAAAGCAACTTTAAGGAAAAAAGGAAGCCTTATCGATGATTTAGACCTCCTAATAGGCTCTACAGCAGTAGCTATTGATTGTATTATGGTCACGGAAAATGTGAAGCATCTTAATAGGATAGAGAATATTCAAATAGAAAATTGGATTACTTTTTAAAATAGCAGGAGGACAGAAAATGGACCCAATGAAATACATAGTACCCGGCAGAAAACGTCTCCCTTACGGCATGATGAACTTCGCGGATATTCGCCTCGACAATTATTATTATGTGGATAAAACCCGCTTCATCCCCATGATAGAGGAGGCGGACCGCTTCTTCTTCTTCATCCGCCCCCGCCGCTTCGGCAAGAGCTTGACGCTGAACCTACTGCAACACTACTACGACGTGCGCACCCGCGACCAGTTTGAGGCACTCTTTGGTGACCTCTACATCGGGCAGCATCCCACACCGGACCGCAACAGCTATCTGGTGCTATACCTCAACTTCTCCGGCATCACCGGCGAGTTGAACAATTACCGCAAAGGACTGGATGCGCATTGCCAAATCTGTTTCGACTTCTTCTGTGAGGTGTATGCCGACCTTCTGCCGCAAGGCATCAAAGAAAAGTTGGACGCAATAGAAGGAGCTGTCAACCAGTTCGACTTCCTTTATCATGAGTGTGAGCGTGCCGGGCGGGATATGTATCTCTTCATCGACGAGTACGACCACTTCACCAACGCCATCCTCGCCGACCCCGAAAGCCTGCACCGCTATACCAACGAAACGCATGGCGAAGGTTACTTGCGTGCTTTCTTCAACAAAGTGAAAGCGGGAACTTACTCCAGCATCAAGCGTTGCTTCATCACCGGTGTAAGCCCCGTGACGATGGACGACCTCACCAGTGGATTCAACATCGGTACCAACTATTCCCTCACGCCGGAGTTCAACCAGATGATGGGATTCACGGAAGAGGAAGTGCGGGAAATGCTGACCTACTATTCAACCACCAGCCCCTTCAATCACACCGTTGACGAGTTGATAGAAATCATGAAGCCGTGGTATGACAACTATTGCTTCGCACAGGAGTGTTACGGTGAAACCACGATGTATAATTCAAACATGGTGCTCTACTTCGTCAAAAATTATATAATGCGTGGCAAGGCACCACAAAATATGGTGGAAGATAACATTCGCATCGACTACGAGAAACTGCGCATGCTCATTCGCAAGGACAAGGAGTTTGCCCACGATGCTTCCGTTATTCAGACGCTGGTGAGTCAGAGCTATATCACCGGTGAACTGAAGAGTGGCTTCCCCGCCTCCAGCATCACCAACCCCGACAACTTCGTGAGCCTGCTCTACTATTTCGGCATGCTCACCATCAGCGGAATGCATAGAGGAAAAACCAAACTGACCATCCCCAACCTGGTGGTTCAGGAACAACTCTATACTTATCTACTGAATACTTACAACGAAGCTGACCTCAGTTTCAGCAGCTATGAAAAGAGTGAACTGGCAAGCCAACTCGCTTATGATGGGGACTGGCAAGCCTACTTCGGCTACATTGCCGACTGCCTGAAGACGTATGCCTCGCAACGCGACAAGCAGAAGGGCGAGTTCTTTGTTCACGGCTTCACCCTTGCCATGACCGCGCAGAACCGCTTCTACCGCCCCATCTCCGAGCAAGACACGCAAGCGGGCTATGTAGACATCTTCCTCTGCCCGATGCTGGACATCTACTCCGACATGACACACAGCTACATCGTGGAACTGAAATATGCCAAGTACAAAGACCCCGAAACCCTTGTGGAAAAACTCCGTCAGGAAGCCATCACCCAAGCCAACCGCTACGCCGATACAGATACGGTGAAGCGTGCCATCGGCAACACCCAGTTGCACAAGATTGTGGTTGTATATAAAGGTATGGAAATGCGGGTGTGCGAAGAAGTTATTTAATCAGCCGTTATGGATCAGGTATCATTCCGAAATGAAGTGTATAGCGTAGTCGCCTCCATCCCTTCGGGGCGCGTACTGACGTACGGGCAAATCGCCTACCTTGTAGGCCGCCCCCAGTGTTCGCGCATGGTGGGACAGGCTATGCACAATGCTTCCGAAGAGCGGAATCTCCCTTGCCACCGGGTGGTAAACAGCCAGGGAAGACTGGCGCCTTGCTGGACGGAACAACGCGAACTATTGGAAAAGGAAGGTGTCGCTTTCAGAAAAAACGGATGCGTCGACCTCAAGGCATGTGGCTGGGAAATCTTGAAAGAATCTATTTCTTAGCAAAGATATTGATAACCAACGAGCAACTCGTCAGCAAAATACCTGTCCCTATCACTCCCGTCCAGCCGAAATATTGCCACGAAGTTCCGGCAAGGAAAGTTCCCGTGGAACCTCCGATGAAGTAAGTAGTCATAAAAATCGTATTGATGCGGTTGGAGGCTTGCGGACAAAGGGCGAATGCACTTGTCTGGTTGCTAAGCTGAATGCATTGCATCCCTATATCTATCAATAATATACCGGCTATGATGCCTACATAGCTGTATTGCCCCACATACAGGGTGATCCATGCACTGATAATCAGCGTACAACCTATGTAAGTAAGCCGTTTCACTCCGAGAATATGTATATATCTGCCGATGGACGATGCCGTCAGTGCTCCGGCTATGCCGCAAAGGCCTAACATACCTATGATATTGTTTCCCGCAAAGAAAGGTGCTTGCTCCATCTTGAAGGCCAGACAACTCCACATGGCAAGGAAGGAACCGAATGAAAAACCTGCACGTAGCGAAACGATGCGTAGTTGGGGGTATTTCCTGACTAAGGAGAACAGGGATTTCATCAAGCCGAAGTATGTCCCCTGGAAGTTGGAAGGGAGGTCCGGAAGTATCCTGATGATGACGATGAGGCAGACAATCATCAGTCCGGCGGCAACGAAGTAGATGAAACGCCAACCCATGTATTCGCCTACGATACCGCTCACTACGCGCGAAGCCAGAATACCGGTCAGCAATCCCGAAAGGATGATGCCCACATTCTTCCCTTTGGTTTCGGGGGTGGAGTATTGCGCCGCAAGAGGCATGAACACTTGCGGAATGACGGAACATGCACCTGTCAGCAGGGAGGCAAAAAGTATCAGGTGGATGTTGGGAGCCAGGGCAATGGTGAGCAGGGAGACCACCAGCACGGAGATATTTACGAGGATGATGTTTCTCCGGCGGTATAAGTCGCCCAACGGAATGATGAAAAGCAATCCGAGCGCATAGCCTATCTGCGAGAACATGGCTATCAGATTGGCGGTGAACTCGCTGATGTTCAGATCACGGCTGATGCGGTTCAGTAAGGGTTGATTGTAGTATATATTAGCCACCGTTACTCCTGAAATGATGGCGAGTGTCCAAAGCAAGGACGACGGTATTCCCTGGTTTTCCTTTAGTTCCTGTTTCATGCCGCAAAGGTAACTATTTCATGAAAAACGAACGCATATATTATCAATGATTCATATAGAAAGGCATCAGGCGGTGATAGGCTTTCAGGTATTTCTTCAATCTGCTGATTTCTTTTTCCCCTATGCAGGGCATACGGCGGACGTCCATATTATCCGTCAGGTCGTGAATTTTAACGGCAATCGCAAGGGGATTGGTGGCGCATCTTCCGATGTATTCCTCGTAGTCTTCTTCATCGGATAGCTTGGTGACGCACCGCACGGCTTCGATGATTTCATCCGGGAAACCTTCTTTCTTCAGGTCTTCGCACGTCCATTCCGTGCCTTCCACTACATCGTGGAGGATGCCGACAATCCTTTCTTTCAGGTCACGTCCCATATTCATGACACGGATGGGGTGGTGCAGATATTCCTGTCCGTATTTATCTTTTTGTCCTTTATGAGCCTCGGTAGCGAGGGCGATGGCGTGAGAGAGAAGATGATTGTCCATAAGATTTTTTTTAGAAGTGTTCGATACAAAGTTACTGAAATCTGTTATTTAATATAGAGAGTCTTGTTATTTAATTTATTCACCCAATAAAAGAAACAGATTATGAATATAGAACATTATCCCGAGAAAAAAGTTTTTCAGACAACGGTGGATGGGGAAACTGCCCGTCTGATGTATCATGTCACTGATGGTGCGCTGGATGTGCGCCATACGATTGTTCCCGATGAAATCAGCGGGAGAGGCATTGCCTCTGCTTTGGTAAAGGCGGCCTATGACTATGCTTTAGCCAATGGATTGGTGCCGGTGGCAACCTGCTCTTATGCCGTGGTTTGGCTGGAAAGACATCCCGAATATAATGGAAAGACAGGAAAGGATTATGCCGGAGAAGGGACGTGTGCACTCTAAATTGATTTTGCCATCTTCGGATTTTTCTCTATCTTGCTTCCGTTTTTAATCATCATATAAAGAACAGATATGAAAAAATATATTGGAGCGCACGTGAGTGCAAGTGGTGGAGTAGAAATAGCTCCCGTTAATGCCCATGAGATAGGTGCGAATGCATTCGCCTTGTTCACAAAGAATCAACGGCAATGGGTGGCCAAACCGTTGACGGAGGAAAGCATCCGCGAGTTCAAGGGCAATTGTGAGAAATTCTCTTTTGATGCCCGCTATATCCTGCCCCATGATAGTTATCTGATTAATCTGGGGCATCCGGAAGAAGAAGGATTGGAGAAAAGCCGTGCCGCATTTCTGGATGAGATGCAACGTTGTGAGCAATTAGGCTTGCAACTCCTGAACTTCCATCCGGGAAGCCATCTCAATAAGATTTCGGTGGAGGAATGTCTGGATAAGGTTGCCGAGTCCATTAACATTACATTGAGCAAAACGAAAGGGGTAACGGCCGTTATTGAAAATACGGCAGGGCAGGGTAGCAATGTAGGTAATGAGTTTTGGCAATTGAAGCATATCATCGACCGGGTAGAAGATAAATCACGTGTAGGGGTATGCCTGGATACTTGCCACACCTATTCGGCAGGTTATAATATAGTAGGGGAATATGATAAAGTATTCCGTGAGTTCGACGAGGTAGTTGGCTTCAATTATTTGCGGGGCATTCACTTGAATGATACGAAGAAAGCGTTGGGTAGCCATGTAGACCGCCATGATAGCATCGGGAAAGGCTTGTTAGGAATTGATTTCTTCAAGCGTTTTATGAAAGACGAACGTTTCGACAACATGCCTGTCATTCTGGAAACACCGGATGAAACGCTCTGGGCGGAAGAAATAAAGTTGTTGCGTAGCTTTGAATAGCGTGTAGAATAATATAGATACGCGGACGACGCGGAATAAACGGACGAACACGGATTTTTCATTATGAACTAAAATCCGTGTTCGTCCGTTTATTCCGCGTCGTCCGCGTATCCTTTATTGATTCACCTTCACATTATCCCATTCAAACGATGAGATCACCGACTTATCGCAATCTCCATTCTTCGCCTTGATATTCAGATTCTCGAACTTGAAATTTGACAATTTGTATTGTTCGGATGCACTTACGTTGAAGAATACATCACAATCGAAGTCAATATTACGCATCGTCACGTGGTCTGAGTAGGACATCGGAACATCCTTCCGGTCCTTGAGGTCAAAGAATTGTGTCCACGGCTTGACGTAGAGGAAACTCTTGGCATTTCCTTTGATGTCTTCAACGAGGATATACTCGTAATTCTGAGGAGTGTCGGCACGCATTTTCAACCATAGCAAGCGGCTTGCCTGATTGATTGTGCAACGGCGGAGGATAATATTACGATTATGAATAGATTCGCTACCACAAGTCAGTGCACTATGACAGAAACCATACGTACAATCTTCTATAATAATGTTAGTGTTACTTCCGTTGTTGGAATCCTTATCAGCCCACGGGCCTTTTCCGCCTTTCAGAGCAATGGCATCATCGTTAACCGAGAGATAGCAATTCTTAACCAATACATTGCTACATACATCAATATCAATAGCGTCCGTGCTGGGAGCCTTGACCGGAGCTGCCGGAGAGAAGATGTATAAATTCAGCAATTTCACATTATTACATTTATAAATATGCGTTGTCCAGAACGGAGAATTGATGAGACGTACTCCTGAAATCTGTACATCATTGCTATTGGAAATGTGTACTAGGCGCGGACGCAACTCATCCATATTCGTGCATTTCGGAATAACGGAACGGCGCAACCAGAAAGATTTCCAATAGCGCAGACCGTTACCGTTGATGGTTCCCTTACCGGAAATGGTGAAACCATCTACTTTGTCGGCATTAACCAGTGCGGCAAAGTATTTGAGTGATTGCCCCTCTATGCGGGTATTGATTATAGGGAAGTTGCTGATATCATCGCTACCTTTCAGTACGGCTCCTTCTTCCAGATAAAGATGGGTTTTCGGTTTGAAGAAAAGCGCACCACTCAGGTAAGTACCTTTCGGAATGATGACTACGCCACCGCCTTTGGACGAAGCCTGGTCGATGACGGCTTGAATCTTTTCTGTTTGAATCAGGGTGCTATCATTTACAACGCTATAATCTGTAATCTTGTACTTGTCACCCAGTGTTTCAATACTTACGATTTCGTTTTGTCTGAACCAGTCGGGAATAGGAGTTCCGTCAGGGAAATTCTCTTGTGCGAAAGAGGACAGGCAGAAAAGTAAACTACATGCTAAAGTTACGAATTTCATGGTTTTAATCATTAGTTGGTTAATAGTGCTTGATCGGATAGATTTATCCGTTTGCAAAAATAGGGAATAAAATCCGGATATGATGGGAATGAAAAGGTTCAATTCCTAAGCTATTTGTCAGTTTATATAGGCTTTTTGACTCTCTCTTGTGGAAGGAGAAAAAGAGAAGAAGCAATCATCAGAAGTCAGCCTTTTCCGTGATACGGATGATCCGTCCGTCGGCGGGATGGGTAAATTCGATGGACTCGGCATGCAGGTAGAGGCGTTTATCCTTTCTTCCGTAAAGCTCGTCGCCTATGATAGGACAATGCAGACCTGACGGATGTGCGGCATGTACACGGAGCTGATGAGTGCGCCCTGTATGCGGATGAAAAGCTATGCGTGTGCATTTGTCCCTCCGCTCAAGAACCTGATAATGAGTGATGGCGGGTTTGCCATACTCCATGTCTACCACCTGCCGGGGACGATCCAGCGGATCCGGGCAAATGGGAAGCTCGATGGTTCCCTCGTCTTGGGGAATGATGCCGTCGAGCAGGGCTATATACATCTTTCGGATGGTGTGATTCTTGAACTGGGCTTGCAGGTGTTGATGCACCTTTTTATTCTTGGCAACGATTAAAAGTCCCGATGTAGCCATGTCCAGCCGGTGCACAATCATCGGCCCGTCGGCTTCCGGATAGAGTTGCCTTGCCAGACTATATACGGACTCCTTTTCACCCTTACCGGGCACGGAGAGCATTCCGGAAGGCTTGTTGACTACCAATAACCATTTGTCCTCATAGACTATTTTTAATTTCCCGTAGCCCTGTTCCGGAAGTTGTAGCATAGGATTTTCTTCTACTTCCAACCCTTGAAGCATGTGTTGCAAGATAGGCTCGCACTTACCTTTACAAGCGGGATAATAATAACCATGATGGCGGATTTCGGCTTTGGGAGAGTTGCCCCACCAGAACTCTGCCATAGCAATGGGCTTCCAGCCATGCAGATAGGCTTGTTGCAATAATTTAGGGGCGGCACATTCTCCGGCACCGGCGGGAGGAGTTTTGTGCACGGTTTGGCTGAATATATCACACAAGGTTTTCACCTCCTTCCGGTAGTTCAACATTCTGAATTGCCCGAATAATTGTTGTTGCAGGGCGGCAGAACGGCTTTTGCGTTCCACCTTCAACTCTTGAATTAGCTCTTCCCGGTTATTGATTTCCACTTGCAAAGCGGCTATCTTTTCTTTCCAGGAACGTTCCAGCCGTTTGTATTCCGCTTTTTGAAATTGGCTTTCGCGTATCAGGCGGGCTTCTTCTTCGGTAGTGAGTCCGGCTTCCTTTCTACGCAATTCTCTTTTCTCTTTCGCTTCTTTTAATTGTTGTTTGGCTATGTTCAGTGCTTCCCGGGCTTGTTGGTGGGTCCGGGTGAGCTCGGACAATAAAGAAGTGTATTCCTCGTCCTCTTCCAATTGCTTGATGCGCCGGTTGATGGCGGAGATGTTTTCCTCTTCGACTTTGAAGAAACCTTGCGGTTGCAACAAGTCATATACGGGCGGAACGAAGTAGGAGTGTTGGTTCTTCCCCGCCAATATGCCCGAAAACGCCGCCAGGTAACCAACCTCCCCATTTCCGGTCTGCACCACCAGCACTCCGAACATCTTCCCCCAACTTAGCTCTTCTTTCCATTCATGTTGCCGGTTGAGATAGTGTTGCACCTCTTCCGCCGCCATCACGCATAATGGATGGGGAGTGTAGCAGAAAGGATAAGTAAACCTTTCCGGAAGTGGAATATTTGCTATGGAAGTCTTGAAACGGTGCAACATAATGGCGCAAAGATACTCATTTTTGATGTTTCGGATTTGTCAGGTAATAGCATTGATGGTCATATACATGTCCGTCATAAGTCACTTCGGCCTGATGAAGCGTACCCTCATGCACAAAGCCCTGGCGTTTCAATACTTGTTGAGAGCGCTCGTTATGGGGGTAACAGTTAGCGGTGATAAGACTTAGTTTTAGCGTGCCGAAACCGTAGTTTAGTACCGCTTTTACCGCCTCCGTCATATAGCCTTTTCCCCATTGAGCCTCGTCGAGCCAATATCCCAGCATACGTACTTGCGGGTTTTCGCGTCTGGGGTCGGCGATGATGCCGATGGAGCCAATCAATTGCCCGTTGTCTTTCAGGGTAATGGCCCATACCCCTTTCTGGGATAAGAATACGGAACGAAGTACTTCCCGTGATTCCTCCAGGCTTGCGTGAGGTTGCCAACCCGCATTGTTCCCTATGTTGGGGTTTCGGCAACAGGCAAAGAGGGCCTCTGTATCGTTCTCCACGAAGGGGCGTAGTAGCAACCGTTCCGTTTCAATTGGGGCGTCGGGTTCTTCCGAAGTTTCTTCTTTCCGATAGACACATTCTACGCGGTTTCCGTCAGGATCAAGAATGACGCTTTCGAAATAACCATCGCCTGAAGTGCGCGGTTCTCCGGCTATGGTATAACCGTCTGCCCGGAGTTGTTCAGTAGTCTTGAGTACATCTTCTTTGCTTTGAAAGGCAAGGGCGAAGTGGGTGAGACCTAACCTGTTTTCTTCTATCAGAGTGTTTTGCACGTCCGTGCGGCTCATTAATTCTAATGACGGACCTTCATCAAAGTAGATGAAGTATGATTCGAAACCCTTCTTGGGATTGATGTATTTTTCGTTGCTTTTTCCGCTAAAATAGCGGATATAGAAGTTCCTTAATTCCTCCAGGCGGAAGGTCCAGATGGCGATGTGATGTACTCTCATGATTCCTTTTTCATGCAAATATAGTGATAATTCCCTGTAAAATCGTACCTTTGTGCCGTAATAAAAAGAAATGATGACATTTAAACAGATGAATATTTCGGAGCCGGTGTGCCGTGCGCTCCTCGAAAAAAACTATTCTACTCCTACACTTATCCAAGAACAAGCTATACCCGAAGCCCTGACTGGGCGTGATTTGTTGGGACTGGCGCAAACCGGAACCGGCAAAACCGCCGCTTTCGCCGTACCCATCATCGAGCAATTGCTTGCCGCTCCTATGCCCCAACGCAAAGGTGCCCCGCGTAGCATCCGTGCGCTTATCCTGACCCCAACCCGGGAGTTGGCGATTCAGATTGATGAATCGTTGGCGGACTATACACGCTATACGACCTTGCGCCACACGGTTATCTTCGGCGGAGTGAAACAAAAGTCGCAAACCGATGAACTTCGTGCCGGGACGGACATCCTGACGGCTACTCCCGGACGTTTGCTCGACCTGATGTCGCAAGGCTTTATCCGCCTCGACGATGTTCGCCACTTCGTTCTTGATGAGGCCGACCGTATGCTCGACATGGGATTTATCCATGACGTCAAACGCCTCTTGCCCAAGCTCCCGCCCAAGAAGCAAACCCTTTTCTTCTCGGCCACCATGCCCGATAGTATCGACCGTCTTGCCAAGAGTTTGTTGCACAATCCGGCGCGTGTGGAAGTAACTCCGGCATCCAGTGTTGTGGAGATTATCAGCCAGTCCGTCTACCGGGTAGAGAAACCTCAGAAGAAAGAATTATTGGCTCAATTGTTGCTCGGAGAGGCAGGCCATCAGGTGCTGGTTTTCTCCCGTACCAAGCATGGAGCGGATAACATTGCCCGCTACCTGTCTCGTCGTGGCATTGCTTGCGAAAGCATACATGGAGACAAGTCACAGAATGCCCGCCAACGTGCGTTGAGCAACTTTAAGGAAGGGCGCTCTAATGTGATTATTGCTACGGATATTGCTGCCCGGGGCATCGATATAAAAGGTCTGGACCTGGTTCTCAATTTTGATTTACCTGATGTTCCGGAGACCTACGTGCACCGTATCGGACGTACGGGACGTGCGGGTTGCGAAGGACGTGCCATTGCTTTTTGCTCAAGCGAAGAAGCCCCCATGTTACGTGAGATAGAGAAACTTACGGGTATAAAGCTGGTGCAACAAAAGCACAATTTGCCTTCTTTGGGAGAGCCTGCCGCTTCTCCTACTACTTCTTCTACCCAAAACATTGCACCCAAATCGCAAAGCCGCACTCAGGGAGGAAGACCTCAGAACAATAGGAGGCGGGAGGACAGAAAGAGACCGGTCGAACCAACCGGAAGCACTCAAAAGGCGGTGGTATCTGCCGAAAAGCCCAAGCGGAATAATAACCGTCCCGAAAGACCTCGACCTGTCCAGCAATCCGGGCAAAAGAAGTCGGGTTCAGGGAAGCCGGAGCCGTCACCTAAAAGTCCGGCAAAGTTGCGTTCGCGCTACGAAAACTATGATTGAAAGTTGTAGATGCTTTTGAAGTATTTGTAAAATAAAATAGGCTTCCCTTTATCTTGCTTTGTGTGAAAAGGAAAATATTTAATATTTAAAAACTTGGTAAAAAGTGCTCTATTGTCTTTAAAAGTTTGTATATTAGCGGCTTGAATGCTTGGAGGAAAAAACGAGAATTCGTTCCGAGTAGTCTAAACTTAAGGAACTAAAGATTATATGACCAAAAGCAAGGAAAGTTTAAGTGTATTTCTACTTCAGTTTTTAGAACGGTTGAATGGCCATGAATCTATTGAAAGGAAAATCACGAAGTCGTTGATAGACATTTGTAATTACTATGGATTCAAGAAAGGGTTTGTTTATCAAACGGATGGCTTCCGCTATTTCTTTTTGAAGGAAACCATCGGAAATGAAGGTGGCACCCTGAGGTCTCGTTTTGAAATGGGAGAGATGACTACACAACATTCTGGTCGTATAGAGGCTAAAAAGAGACCTTTCTATGCCAGTAAGGGTGAGAATATTTCTTTGTCTGATATTGATATTCTGGATTTTTATGGAGTGGATTCTTTGCTAATCAGGCAATTCGAAGATTCCGAAGGCAAGATTATCGGATTTATTGGGTTTGCGGATAGGGAAGAAACCTCGATACCTTTCGCGGAAGACGAGCTCCAGATGATTCATCTGATACTGGGCTCGCTCTCCAAGGAGATAGCGGTCAGGGAATATAAGGAAAGAGAAGTGCGGGCAAGCAACACGCTGGGTAGCATTATGAACAATATGGGAGTGGACATTTATGTGAACTCTTTCGATTCTCATGACATGCTATATGCCAATGCGTCTATGGCCGCCCCGTATGGCGGCATCAGGCATTTCGAAGGGAAGAAATGCTGGCAAGCGCTCTACACCGATAAAACGGGCGAGTGTGAGTTCTGCCCTAAAAGGCACTTGATTGATGAAAATGGCCAGCCCACCAGGGTTTACTCCTGGGACTATCAACGCCCGTTCGACAAATGCTGGTTTCGCGTGTTCAGTGCCGCATTCCCCTGGATAGACGGACAAATGGCGCACGTCATCACCAGTGTCGACATCGACCATCAGAAAAAGATAGAAGAAGAATTAAGGATAGCCAAGGAGAAGGCGGAGAATCTGGACCGCCTGAAGTCGGCTTTCTTGGCCAATATGAGTCATGAAATCCGTACTCCGTTGAATGCGATTGTCGGTTTTGCAAGTATGCTCGTTGAGGAAGATGACAAGAAAGAACGTCAGGGGTATATTGAAATCATGCAGGAGAACACAGAGCTGCTCTTGCAATTGATATCCGATATTCTGGATTTGTCGAAGATAGAGGCGGGGACGCTTGACTTCAATATGGGGTATCTGAACATCAAAGACTTTTGTGAAGACATACTTCGCGGTTATGAAATCAAGGAAGATAAACCCGTGCCCGTATTGCTGGCTTCTAATTTGCCCGATTATCGTATTTATACAGATAAGAAGCGTTTGATGCAGGTTGTCACCAACTTTATCAATAACGCCCTTAAGTTTACGAGCGAAGGGCAAATCACTCTTGAGTATCACTTTAAGGAGGATACCAATGAGATAGAATTCTCCGTAACAGATACGGGCATCGGTATTGCTCCGGATGCGGTGGGGCAGGTGTTCGACCGCTTTGTGAAACTTAATACTTTTTCCAAAGGCACCGGTCTGGGATTATCCATCTGCCGGAGTATTATCGAGCATCTTGGCGGCACTATCGGGCTTGAGTCTGAGGTAGGCGTCGGTAGCCGTTTCTGGTTTACGCATCCTTGTGCCGAGTCGGCATAATCAAAACTATTATTCATGAACTAAAAAATTAGTAGACCAATGAAGAACAAAACATGGAAATATTGGGTTGTTGCATCAGTTGCATTGTTGCTGGTAGGTTGTGGCGGCGGTGCAAAGAAACAAACTAATGAGGAAGTAAGTATGGATAGTACAACTATGGCATGTGACGGTTTGAAAACCTTACAACTGGATGGAGTGAAGGTCACCTGGATACAGGATAATGCAAAAGAGCGTCTTATGGAGAGGACGCTTTTCGCCGATGCCAGTGATGAGCTGATAGATAGCTTGAAGTTGGCGGATGGGATACCTTCGTCCATGAGCACTTTTCTGGTAGAAACGGATGGTGTCCGGATTTTGTTTGATACGGGAATGGGAGCGCCGGATAGCCGTTTATTGTCGGGGTTGGCCTCTTTGGGAGTAACCCCCGCTGATATCAAGTATCTGTATCTCACCCACTTCCACGGTGACCACATCGGAGGAATGATGAAGGGAGATAGCATTGTCTTCCCTAATGCCGAGGTGTATGCATCGAAAGTGGAGTATGATGCCTGGCTCAAAATGTCTTCCGAGAGGAATGCGCAAGTGGTGAAGACCATGAACGCTTATAAGGACCGTTTACACCTGTTTGAATTTGGTGAAACCTTGCCGGGGAATGTGGTTACCATGAATGCGGAAGGGCACACTCCCGGCCATACGGTATACCAGGCAGGCAAGCTATTGGTGATAGCCGATTTGATTCACGGGGCCGCTCTTCAATTGGAACATCCCGAAATCTGTGCTGCGTATGATATGGATAAGGATGCGGCGGTGAAGTCACGTAAACACTTCCTCCGGTATGCCAAGGAAAATGGATTGACAATGGCGGGAATGCATTTGCCGCCTCCGGGGTTTAAATAGTACTTTCCGGATGGGATATGATAGGGGGTGTTTCTTCACTCCCTTTTGACTTTTCCTCCGTTTTCGGGCGCTTGGCAGGGGAGGGCTTCTTCCCGTATTTGCGTTCTTTTTCCCAAGCGGCTTTTCTTGCTTCGTATGCTTCGTATTGCTTTTCTAAATAGTTGTCGGCCATGATTTTATTGTTTTAATTAGAGATTGTTCATCGTTGGGTGGGCAATGAAAACTCTTGCCAGTCATATTCCTCTCCGTTCTCGTCGGCTACGGCAATGCGGAAGATGACTTCTCCCGTCTTTATCCGTTCTCCGGCGCTGATGTTGGCGGTGTATTTCACGCCTTCGCGGGGAGCGATTTGTTCTATCATGACGGATGGCGAGATATAGATGTGCTTCATGCCCGTGACTTCCGCCACTACCGGCACCACGTTGAAGGCGGTCCTGTTTCCCTCGTTCATAATTTCGAAGACGACTTTGCAATTCTCACCCGCATTGATTACGTGGTCGCGGCTATCGTCGATGAAACGTATATTGCGTATCTTCAGGTTGTTGATGGCGGAGGGGCGCGCTTCCGGTCGGGAATTATAGGTGGGCTGGGTTCTCTCTACCCGGTAGCTGTATTCTTCCGTTTGTTTGGGGGCGGTGGCGGCATTGGCAATGGCGGCTCCGGCAATGGTTCCCACAATAGTGCCGATGGCAGAACCACGGTAACCTCCTCTCCATCCTCGGTTGTTCTCGCCTATCAGCCCGCCGATGGCGCCTCCTACATTGCCTCCGATGGCGGCTCCCGCCAATACGGCGCCCGGGTCACCCGCCGCCATGCGGTTGGTGCTACATCCGCTACACAATATGGCTAATTCCAATATTCCTATAAAATGCATGCTAATCAGTTTCTTCATATCAAAATCCTATTTAGTATGTATATGTGCATTAGAACTCTGTAAAGGTATGGATAAAATTTTGTTTGCTGAAATGCGGCTTCTTAATATTTCTATATTCATGGTAGATGTTGCGTTTATCATCCGATTTACGACTTTTCACCCTCAACCTTTTCCATTTCACTTAATTAATTTTACCTTTGTAGAAAGTAAGATACTTTGTTTCATTAACTCAAAACCGGTAAGTCATGAAATACAAATTATTAGTTCTTGATGTGGACGGAACCCTGCTCGATAGTGAAAAGAAAATCAGTAAGCGCACGTTGGCCGCCTTGTTGAAGGTGCAACAGATGGGCGTGCGTATCGTGCTGGCTTCCGGCAGACCGACGTATGGCCTTATGCCTATTGCCAAAACTCTGGAATTGGGCAATTACGGAGGCTTCATCCTCTCCTATAACGGCGGGCAGATTATCAATGCCCAAAACGGCGAACTCCTGTTTGAACGCCGGATAAACCCCGAAATGTTGCCTTATCTTGAAAAGAAATCCCGCAAAAACGGATTTGCCATCTTTACTTATCACGAAGACACCCTTATCACCGATACACCCGAAAATGAGCACATACGCCGCGAAGCAGAACTGAATGGACTGAAGATTGTGACGGAAACGGAGTTCTCGATAGCGGTGGACTTTGCCCCATGCAAGTGCATGCTGGTCAGCGATGACGAAGAAGCGCTGGTGGGCTTGGAAAACCACTGGCGCCGGAGATTGAACGGAGCGCTCGACGTGTTTCGTTCGGAACCCTATTTCCTCGAAGTGGTGCCCTGTTCCATTGATAAATCCAATACTCTGGGCGCTTTGCTTGAGAAACTGGGTGTCAGTTCGGAAGAAGTCATCGCCATTGGCGACGGAGTTTGCGATGTCTCCATGATACAATCTGCCGGGCTGGGCATTGCCATGGGAAACGCACAAGATTCTGTAAAGGTTTGTGCCGACCGGATTACCGCATCCAATGACGAAGACGGAGTGGCGGAGGCGGTAGAAAAGGCCATCCTTGCCGAAATCCGCCCCGCCGACGTACCCCTGGAACAACTCAACCAGCGTGCACGTCATGCTCTGATGGGAAATCTGGGCATACAATATACTTACGCTTCCGAAGACAGGGTAGAGGCCACCATGCCCGTGGACGAACGCACCCGCCAACCTTTCGGCATTCTGCACGGAGGAGCCAGCCTGGCACTGGCGGAGACGGTTGCCGGACTGGGCTCGATGATACTTTGCAAGCCGGACGAAATAGTGGTCGGCATGCAAGTCAGTGGAAACCATATTTCTTCGGCTCACGAAGGAGACACGGTAAGAGCGGTGGCGACTATCGTGCATAAAGGCCGTTCCTCACACGTCTGGAATGTAGATGTGTTCACTTCGACGGCTAAACTGGTATCTTCGGTGCGCGTGGTGAATAGCATATTGAAAAAAGGATAGGGATGGACGAATTAGTCAATGGGCAACAAGAACAATTTCAGGAGCTACCACCTGAACCCGGGAAGAAGAAAAGCACCGGGAAAATAGTAAAAAGAACTTTCGTAGGGGCTGGCTTGGCCCTGGCGGTCTACTTTGTGTACTCCATGTTTTGTGTGTTCATCTTGCCCGACCGCAACATTCAGCAAATCTACCTGGTGCCCGAAGATGCGGCATTCATCATTCAATCGTCGGCTCCGATTGATGATTGGGGAAAGTTCAGCAGGAGCGCCACGTGGCAATGCTTGAAGAATGCGAAAGCCTTTGAAGAGGTTGCAAAGAACGTCGAGACGCTTGACGAGGTGGTCCGTAGTAATAAAATGTTATTGTCGCTGGTTGGCAAGCGGGATATGCTGATTTCAATCCATAAGGTGCGTGCCACCGACTGGGATTTCCTGATTGTGCTGGATATGCAGAAAGCCTCCAAGTTGGATTTATTGAAAAGCCAGCTTGAAACGGTGCTGGTGATGGCTGGCAATCAGGTGACGAACCGCATGCATAGTGGCATAAATATCCTTGAGATGCATAATCCCGATACGCAGGATATTTTTTATTGTGCCTTTGTGGACAATCACTTTATAGGTTCCTATACCTCTTGGTTGGTGGAGTCTGCCATCAATTCGCGCAATACGCCTAAAATAGGGCTCGACCATTCTTTTATGGAAGCCCGGAAGTTGGTTTCCGGCAAAGGACTTGTCCAGGTATTTGTCAACTATGAATATCTGCCCCAGTTCATGACTATTTATCTGGGCACCCCGAACGAATATGTGGATATGTTCAGCAAGTCGATGAATTTTGCCGGACTTTATTTTGACATAGATAGACACCGGATGGAGGTGAAAGGCTACACCTTGTGCAAGGACACCGCCGACCCGTATGTGGCGGCTTTGTTAAATTCGGGTAAACATAAAATGAAAGCGCACGAAATTCTCTCCGCACGAACCGCCCTTTACACCAATATCGGCTTTAGTAATCCGGTGACTTTTATGAAAGAACTGGAAAATGCACTTTCCCTCCATGACAAGCAATTGTATGATTCTTATGAAAGCTCACGGAAGAAGATTGAAGGGCTGTTCGGCATATCTCTGGAAGAGAATTTCCTGAGTTGGATGTCGGGAGAGTTTGCCATCACGCAATCCGAGCCGGGCTTGCTGGGGCATGACCCCGAACTTATCCTGGCTATTGGGGCTAAGAACATGAAAGATGCCCGTGAAAACATGGAGTTTATTGAAAAGAAAATCAGGCGCCGCACCCCGCTCCGGATTAAAACGGTTGATTATAAAGGCTTCGATATCAATTATGTAGAGATGAAAGGCTTCTTCCGTTTGTTCTTCGGCGGATTGTTTGATAAATTCGAGAAGCCATACTATACGTATGTGGACGATTATGTGGTGTTTAGCAATAAGGCTTCATCCCTGCTCTCGTTTGTGGAAGATTATGAGCAGAAGAATTTGTTGAAGGACAATCCGGGATTTAAGAAAGCGTTTTCGTATTTGAATTCAAGTTCCACGGTTTTCTTGTATACGGATGTGCAGAAGTTTTACTCTCAGTTGAAGCCGATGGTGAATGCGCTCACTTGGAAGCAAATGCAGGCTGATAAGGAGATTTTGTATTCGTTTCCTTATTGGACCATGCAGATTACGGGAGAGGGCCGGTCGGCCTCCCTGCGATATGTGATGGATTATAGTCCGTACACCCCCCAAGCGGTTACGGCGGTTGATGCCGACGAAGAAGATGAAGCAACGGGGGAAGACTCCATACTGAATGAAGAAGCTGATACCGAGAAGGAAATGATGAGCGAACTGGAGCGTTTCTACGTCGAGAAGTTTGAAGGCAATGTCCTGAGGGAATTCTATCCGGAGGGCGCGTTGAAGAGTGAAGCGGAAGTGAAGGAAGGGAAGCGTCACGGGCGCTATCGCGAATATTATGAGAATGGTAAATTGAAACTCCGCGGCAAGTATTCCAAAAACCAACCTAAGGGGACATGGAAATATTATACGGAAGAAGGGGAGTTTGAAAGGAAGGAAAAATATTGATAAAACTATGTTAGCATATACCTATTTCGAACACGGAAAGTTCGGACTATTAGAGAAGCCGGTTCCCCGGCTCGAAGACGCCGGAGACGCCATCGTCCGCGTGACGCTCGGTAGCATCTGCACCAGCGACCTGCACATCAAGCACGGTAGCGTGCCTCGCGCCGTGCCCGGAACAACGGTTGGCCACGAAATGGTGGGCATTGTAGAGCAAGTAGGCCCCGACGTCACCTCCGTCCGCCCCGGCGACAGGGTCACGGTGAACGTGGAAACCTTCTGCGGCAAGTGCTTCTTTTGCCGGCACGGCTATGTGAACAATTGCACCGACCCCCACGGCGGTTGGGCATTGGGATGCTGCATCGACGGCGGTCAGGCGGAATACGTGCGCGTGCCCTATGCCAACCAAGGCCTGAACCGCATACCGGACACGGTGAGCGACGAACAGGCCTTGTTTGTAGGCGATGTGCTTGCCACGGGCTTTTGGGCTACCCGTATCTCGGAGATTACCGAAGAAGACACGGTGCTCATCATCGGCGCCGGGCCTACGGGAATCTGCACCTTGCTCTGCGCCCTCTTGAAACACCCCAAACGCTTGATTATCTGCGAAAAATCCCCTGAACGGATTCGTTTTGTCCGCCAACACTATCCGCACGTGCTGGTGACCGCCCCGGAAGATTGCCGAGAGTTTGTCCGTAGAAATAGCGACCACGGCGGAGCGGACGTGGTGCTGGAAGTGGCCGGAACCGAAGATACTTTTCGTCTGGCATGGGAGTGCGCCCGCCCCAATGCCATTGTTACTATCGTGGCCCTTTACGACCGTCCTCAGATATTTCCCCTGCCCGACATGTACGGAAAGAACCTGACATTCAAGACCGGCGGAGTGGATGGTTGCGATTGTGCCGAAATCCTTCGCCTCATTGAAGAGGGAAAGATTGATACCACCCCGCTCATCACGCACCGATTCCCGTTGAATGAAATAGAAGAGGCCTACCGCATCTTTGAAAACAAGCTGGAGGGAGTGGGAAAGATAATTATTAATTGTTAATTATTAAATATTAATTGCCGTGCGGTGTGGGGGCATTTAAGTCTTACAGGCTCAGCTATTATGCCGCATGGTAATTAATATTTAATAGTTAATATTTGAAATTTAAAAAGAATGTCTATTATTGAAATATCCTCTTTGACGCATCCCGGAGTAGAAGTGTTCAGCACCCTCACCGAAGCCCAGTTGCGCAACCGCCTTGAGCCCGACAAGGGACTCTTTATAGCCGAAAGCCCGAAGGTTATCAACGTAGCTTTGAATGCCGGATATGAACCTCTGGCCCTCTTGTGCGAGCAGAAACACATCACCGGTGATGCGGCCGATATAATCAGGCGTTGCGGCAACGTGCCCGTCTATACGGGCGACAGGGAACTGCTTGCCACGCTCACCGGCTACGTTCTGACGCGCGGCGTGCTCTGTGCCATGCGCCGCCCCGTGCTTCGGAGCGTGGAAGAAATCTGCCGGGGTGCCCGGCGCATCGTAGTCATCGACGGCGTGGTAGATTCCACCAACATTGGCGCCATCTTCCGCTCGGCGGCGGCACTGGGGATGGATGCCGTATTGCTGACACGTAACTCTTGCGACCCTTTGAACCGCCGTGCGGTGCGGGTGTCCATGGGTTCGGTTTTCTTTGTGCCGTGGACTTGGCTGGATGGCCCTCTCACCACTTTGTCGCGCTACGGCTTCCGCACCGCCGCCATGGCGCTCACGGACGATTCCATCTCTATTGATAACCCCGTCTTAGCCACCGAACCCCGACTGGCCATCGTGATGGGCACCGAAGGCGACGGGCTTCCGCACGAAACGATTGCCGAAGCCGACTACGTAGTCCGTATTCCGATGTCGCACGGGATTGATTCGCTCAATGTGGCGGCCGCGGCGGCGGTAGCGTTCTGGCAACTTCGTGTGCCGGAGGAGTTGAAAGACTGAGTTCCGTACACTTGAACAGGATGCCGGGAAAAACGAAAAAAAGATGGCCGGAACTTAATCCCGACCATCTTCCTTTTACAGACACGCCATGCAACTCGTGACGCCCAGCGTAGTGCCGATGGCGGTGAGTATGGTGACGAGTGCCTGTATCACCAATTTCCATACATTCAGTTTCTTGTTAGTTTCCATAATGAGATTCGTGTTTTGAAGTTGTGTTTTCTCTTCTTCCTTTCTTATCAAGTTTTATCCCAAAGGATTTTCTTCTATGCCGCCATCTCCGCCGCTTGAGCTTCCTCCGCCCGATTTAGTAGCCTCGTATCCTGCCAGTTCCGATAGGCGGCACTTCTTGCGCAATTCCTGATTGCTCCACGTCTTGGTGTTGCGTACATTCAGGTGAACGCTGTCCACGAGTGCGGTGTTCCAGTCCTCGCGTTTCTCCGTGCCCCGTCCCGAAATGCCCAGGGAGAACAGACCCAGTTCGCCCAGGCGTACCGACTTTCCGTCCAGCACCAATTCCTGCAGGCAGGCGAGCATGTCGATGAGTACGCCGTGGATGACGCCTCGCGAGTAGGGCGAGTTGTGCTCGGCCATGTGGGTGACGAAGTCTTCGAATGCTACCGTACGGTCCTGTACGGCGCGTGCGTACCACTTCTGTGCCTCGGAGGGCTTCTGCGGGTTCTTCACCTGAGCCATGCGATACTTTAAAGTTCCGATAGTTGTTGCCATGTTTCTTTTAGTGTTTTAGTGATTAATTTGTTTTTGTTTCTGAGAACAATGCAAAGATACGCCACTCACATCCGGTTGTCAAAAAAGGGTGGGGGATAAGGTGTGAAAATCTGTTAAGGAAGTCGCTGGGCCGGTTCCCTTTTGCTGGGATATGGATAAAATGTGGTAAGGTGGTAAGGTGATAAGGTGATAAGGTGGTAAGATGGTAAGATGGTAAGGTGATAAGGTGGTAGTGGGATAACATTCTGTGATATATAGCGCAGCCACTTTATCATCTTACCACTTTATCATCTTACCATACTATCATCTTATCATCTTATCATCTTATCATCTTACCATATTATCATCTTATCACCTTATCATTCTTTATAGCGCAGCTACTTTACCGCCTTATCACTTTTTTTATAAATCATTTATTTCCGCCAAGGACAACCCGGTGGCTTGCATGATTTGCTCAGGACTCAATCCGATAGATTTCAGGTTCAGGGCTATCTCATGGTTTCTTTTCTCTATCCCTTTCTCTATCCCCTCTTCATACCCTTCCTTATGTCCCAGCTTCCGTTGTCCGCTGGCAATGGCAAGGTTGTCGCGATAAATCTTGATGCTTTCATCATACTTCATGCGCTCCTCCTTGCTCAATGCGGAGATATCGACGATTTTTTCAAGCTCGTCGAACACTGATTTCTGTGCCTTGAAAGGCATTCGTTTTAGCGTTTCCATATTCTTAAGTACATAAATCCATCGTTCAAAATCAGTCTCGCATTCGTCCTCTTCCTTCAGGAAGGAAGGGAGCTCTAAAAAGATGAAACGCATCTTGTCTATAAAAAGTTCGTGCGTTTCCTTGTCCGCCAATATAACATCCTTGCGAAAGCGTCCCTTCTCCGTTCCCAGGTAGAAATTCATGAAGAAGACGCCGTATACGGCTTTTATCTCATACTGCCATTTCGTTCCGCGCTCGCCCTGACGCACTACCGCTTGGGACAGGTAATACAAGGAGCGTTCCTTGAAGCGGTCTTGGTATTTGTTCTGCATCTCCACTATGATATTTTCACCGGTCTCGGTGGTGCAGTAGATATCGTATATCAGTCCGCGGTCGCCATCGTAAATGGGCATTTGTTCCTTGTCCAGAAATGTGATGTCCTTTATCTGTTTTTCTCCTTTCAGCAGGTCGTTCAGGAAGTCAATCAGCAGGCCTTTTGTTACCGACTGTCCGAAAATTTTCTTAAACCCTATGTCTGTAAAAGGATTAATGAATTTGCTCATTGCTTTGTTCGCTTTTGTTTTGGTTATTACAAAGGTAAGGTTTTATTTGAGAAGACAGAGCGTTATTGCAGAAAATAACGGCTTTTGCCATTTTATTCTTTTCTGACCGCCTTATCACTCTTTTTCCTCTTTTCGGCTATGAATAAGAATTTCTTTTGATGTGCTTGCCCTGAAAAAAACATAGAGATGTTTCTTGCAAAACTATGTTTTACACAACGTAAAGCATAGTTCACCACAGAGGGTCCTCTGTGTCCTCTGTGGTGAATCCCTCCGTGACGTGTGACGATTGTGACAGATGACAAATCAAGGAGTGTGCGAACAGAAATATCTTATATTATATATTTATATATAATATAAAGTTTAGTAAGACGTTTACTCAGCTTTTCCCGGATTGTCATTTGTCACAATCGTCACACGTCACGGGGAGCAAAGCTTGTATCTTTTGCCGTTTCTCTCTCTTGTTTTTTTTGACTTTCCATGAGTTTTTTCCCTGAAAAGCATTATCTTTGCAAAAAATATATACGCCCTCCCGCAAAAAGGATAGCTATACATAAGAAAAATAGAATACGGGTTTTTATCCTGATCCCGATAATCAGAAAATAGACGATACATCAATGGTGACATTTTCAATATACACCTACCCTTTTTCCTCCGTAGCGGAGGCGGAGGGTGTGACATTCTTTCCGGACGAGACCGACCTCCGGAGCCGCTATGAAATGAGGCACAGGGCTTTTAGACGAATTTCTCCTATCCCAACATGCCGGAGATTAGCGACCGTATCCGTCACTTCGAAGAGATAGCCCGCGAAACGAACAGCGAACCGGAACTGATTCTGAAAGAGCAGCACCGGGAGAATCTGTTGCTTTCGCCCGACAACCTGTTCATTATCCGTGCCATCGAGGCCTGTGCGGCAAGTGGAAAAACCATCCTCATCACTCCCCGCGCGGGAAGACAGGCGCAGGTGAATGTACTGAAACAAGTGAGTGAGGAAGCGCTGGACGCTCTTTTCGAGGATTTTGAACCGTCCTGATTTATTCGACTCGAAATATACGTTGGTGCTTGAATTCATGAAGAATATAAAATTGGTGTACGATGCTTGAAGATGCTTTCCATTTATTTCCCACGGGCGTGCGCGACGGACTTTTGAACGTATGCCTCTCACACTCCCTGTTTTGCAATCTTTACGAAGCGTTGGCCGCTTGCGAGGATCGCACGGGGTTGGCGCCCGAAGAAGTGTGGAGCGAGGCTTTGCGCATGGCTCAGAGGCTGGGGCAATCGCCTCGTCCCGACTTTTCCATCAAGCACGATTATGCCCATCTGGTATTCCGATACCGGACCTTCGTTGCGGGTGGGGGAGTGGAGATGCACCGGAGTGATGCACAGGCCGATGCCACGAGGTGTGCGGTGTTCACTACACTGCTCTATATGCTTGCCGCCACTTCGTCCGTCGATGATAACCCGTATGCCCGTTTGTGTGTATTTATCGTAAGGAGGCTGAGGGAAGAACCGCTCTATCAGGACTTGTGCCGCGACATACGCCGGGGTGAGAGCGAGGAGGAGGCCGACGGGCATTTTGTTCCGCCAACGGACTACACCAAGTGCACGGCGGCGGTGGAGGATACCCTCGTCGCCGTGCAGGAAGGGGAGTGGATGCAGGTGGGCGAACTGGTGCAGGAGGCCGTCGGGAGTCATTCGCCACAGGTCTGCACGTCGGTGATGCATGTGCTTACGGGATACAACAGGAAGCACGGGCATCGATATCAGGCGCACATCGACCGCCTGCACGAGGCCATCGACCGCATGGTGGAAGAGCAAAACTCAGCGCGGATTGTGGAGAACAACGGAACCATCAACCATATAGAAAACAATCAGGGCCCGGTGAACGGTGATGTGAAGGAGCAACGGTTCTTGATGGGGAACCGAATGAGCGGAAAGCAGATTGGAGCGAAATGTTGATGAGATGATGGAAATGATTAATAACTATAAATATTAAAAAAAAATGATTATGACAGACCTTTACGATTTTTACAAGAAACTTGATTATGATTTTTCCGTTTACGAGGGTGACGAAGAATTGTTCGGATTGCATGGTGGTGGTTTTGGTGGCGAGCATCCGCTGAGCATCAAAGATTTTAATGTTTTGGAATTGAATGCCGCGCGCGATGTAATTGTGTGCCATCTCGGCCAGCCCATAAAATCATTCAACGAGAAAGTATTTTCTTATGGTTTGAAGCATGTGGTAGAAAGGGTGCTTGCCCGAAATACGAATAACCGGATTAATTATGTGAGCAATGGTACATTGATTCTTGCCATGGTTAGTGCAGGCTTCCGAATTAAACGGTTTGGAAATTCACCCAATTGCTGTTTTAATGTTTCACAGAGAAGCGTAACCCGGCTTTGCAAAACTTTCGGCAATATAGGTTGAGACTATGAACGAGGAACAAGCCTCTGCGCAGATAGCTTTCAACTTCGGCCCGGTGAACGGGAATGTGGAGAAACAGGAAATACACCTCGACAAGCCGGTGGATAAGGGTGATAAGAGTGATAATGTGGTGGGTGATAAGGGCGATGATGTGGCAGGTGGGAGGGGTGTGCTCTCCGTGAAGCAACTCATCATCCTTTTTATGGAGATGCTGGACGTCACGCTGGATGCTTCCGGCATCAACCAAAGTGCATTGGCCAAGCTCATAGCGCAAGTGTCCGGCTACGCCGAGAACACGGTAAGGCCCAAAATAGCGAAAGGGGTGGATTATGACGCGAAGCAGACCCGGCAGGATGCTGAACGGATTGCCGCACTCCTGGACGGAATAAAACCCGAACTGGCGGAAAAGATACGGAATAATGTGAGAGAATAGTTTTTCGGAAACAGAAATTATGCTTACCTTTGTAGGAAGCAGAAGATTCAAAATAGAGAAGTTATGGTACAGAAAGACAGATATATACGATTTGATTGGGCGGTGAAGCGCTTGCTACGCAACAAAGCCAACTTCGGCGTGCTCGAAGGCTTCCTCACCGTGTTGCTGGGCGAGCCTATCCGCATCGTCGAGATACTGGAAAGCGAGGGCAACCAGCAACGTGAAAACGATAAGTTCAACCGTGTGGACATCAAGGCGCGCAATAGTAAGGATGAAATCATCATCGTCGAGGTGCAGAACACGCGCGAGATATACTATCTGGAGCGCATCCTCTTCGGCGTTGCCAAGGCCATCACGGAGCATATCGAGCTGGGAGAACTTTACTCCCAAGTGAAGAAGGTGTACTCCATCAGCATTCTCTATTTCGACATCGGCAAGGGGAACGATTACCTGTACCACGGTCAGAACTCCTTTGTGGGAGTGCATACGGGCGATTTTCTGGAGGTCACCACCAAGGAGAAGGACGCCATCGTGCGCAAGCTGCCTGCCGAAATCTTTCCCGAATATTTCCTGATTCGTGTGAATGAGTTCAATAAGGTGGCCGTCACCCCGCTTGAGGAGTGGATAGAGTATCTGAAAACCGGTATCATCCGCCCGGATACGAAAGCTCCCGGACTGGAAGAAGCACGCCGCAAACTGATTTATTACAATATGGACAGGGCGGAACAACTGGCGTATGACGAACATATCAATGCCGTGATGATTCAGAATGATGTGCTGAGTACGGCGGCGGATGAAGGAAGAGAGGAAGGAAGAGAGGAAGGAAGACAAGAAGGATGGCAGAAAGGTATGCAGGAAGGCAGGCAGAAAGGTATGCAGGAAGGCAGACAGGAAGGGCTGGCAGAAGGCAGAGCGGAAGAGAAAATAGAGAATGCCCGTACGATGAAATCCCTGAATATCCCCTCCGAGGTCATCCACCAGGTGACGGGGCTGTCTATCAAAGACATAGAAGAATTATAAAAAGCAAGATACTATTTATTTTTCGTCCCGCCTGATTTTCGTGTTGAAAAGCAGGCGGGACGTTTTTTTTGTGTCGGCACAGTGCCGACACACCCCCTTTATCTTTGCCCCTGTAATCGCGAAACAAGCGCGGTTGCGGGGGCATTCTATTGTATGCCTTCAATCTCAAAAAAGAAATATGTTATGGAAACATTTGTAACCATCATCGAGCAACGCGGCCTCCAAAGCCGCCAGTATCAGGACAATCAAGGACAGCCGCGCACCTTCCATTCGCGCGGATTCGTGCTCAGCACAGGCATCGATGAGTTTTATGCCGAAATGACGGGCGACCAGGCTCTGCAATGCCCCGAGTACGACAAGAGTTCATTGCATTGCTTTCAGGGCAATATCCGCCAACGCCGCTTCACCGACAAGAACGGGACGGAGAGGTTCGAGAACCAAATCTACATCACGAAGCTGGTGTAAAATCAGCTACAGGCTACGAGTGCCTGTCTGATAAGAAAGGAATGAAATTAAAACCGAATAAAAACTTACAAAAACAGAACGAAATGGAAATTAGATTGCAGATTTCAGACGGCGCATATCAGCGCATGATGGCTCATGGTGGCCGCGTACAGGGCACCATCGGGCTGGTGAACCCACAAGAGGGAAACTTCAACGAGCACATGCGCCGCGCCGCGACGGCCTCGACCGAATACATCCGTCTGGCTCACGGCCGGGCCAGCGTCGACGAGAAAAAAGCGCGACTCACGCTCACCATCGACCTTGACGAGGCAAACATCCTGCCCGCCAAAGTGATGAAGGAAGAGGCCGGAAGGGCGGCGAACTTCGTGGAGGATTTTCGGGAATGCTTCGGATGGTAAGGGGGGTGACTCGTCTCCTGAATTAATATTTAATAATTAAAGAAAAGAACCGATGTTTGGAATATCAAATAGCGTAAAAAGTCGGGAGGTGCGTGAGTGTACCCCCGATTTGTTCCGCCGGGTGGTGCGGAGCGAACGGGTGGCGCGTATCTGTGCCGAAATAGAAGATGCACTGGAAAAAGTGCGTCGGGGTGAAATGTCGAAAGAAGATTTCGAGGTTTCCAAAGCGGAGTTGAAGAAACAACTCCCCATCTTTACGCCCCACGCCACCTTCAGGAACGGACGACGCCTGAACGCCGAAGCCATACCCAGCGGACTGAGCATGTACGACATAGACCACATTGACAATCCGCGCGGATTGTTTGAAGAACGCATAGCGGCACACGTCGCGGAGTGGGGCGTGGTGCTGGCACACGTCACGCCCAGCACCGAAGGGTTGCGCCTGTTTTTCGTGATGCCCGAAGGGGCCTCGTTGACGGAAGCGCAGAAGTGGATGTCCGGGCAATTGGGCGACAAGGAGTATGACCAGAGCGTGAAGGATTATGCCCGTAGCTCGTTTGCCGTGCCGGAAAATTATATTCTGTATATGGACGAGGAGGGGTTGTTCAAGAAAAGGGAATCAGCCATGAGGGAAGCAGTTACCAGTTACCAGCTACAAGCTACGAGTGCTATGCAGGCTGATAGCGCAGCACTTGTAGCTGGTAGCTCGTCACTCGTAGCTGATTCACTCGTAGCTGATAACTTCAAAGGCATCCCTTATGCGGACATCATCTCCGAGTGGTTCCGCCTCTCGGGTGGCGAACCGGTGCAGGGCGAGCGCAACGACAAACTCCACCGTCTGGCGTCTCATCTGCGCTACATTGCCGACAATGACGAAGTGCTGATGCTCAGCACGATGCCCCGCTACGGATTGTCGGAAGAAGAGATGCGGGGGCTGATTCATTCCGCCTGCACCGCCAAGTTCTACTCCATGCCGAAGGTGATGCAAGAGGCGGTGAGGAGGGTTGGTAGCTCGTCGCTCGTAGCTGATTCACTCGTAGCCGCTTCCCTCCCCCCGGCTCTCCCTAAGCGCCTGCCCGCCCTCGTCAAACTCCTCCTGAGCCGCACCCCCGACCTCTATCGCCCTGCCGTGGCGCACGCCGTCTTTCCCGCGCTTGCCGCCCATCTGTGGAGGGTACGCTTCCGCTACATCGACAATGTGGAGCATGAAGCCACCCTGATGAACGTGCTCATGGCAGGCACCGGCGCGGGCAAGGATTGCATCTCCGAACCCATCAACCGCATCATGGCCGACGTGCGCCGCCGCGACGAAGACAACCTGCAACGCGAGCGCGAGTGGAAGAACGAGGTGAACTCGAAAGGTGCCAACAAGGATAAGCGTGCGCGTCCCGAAGGGCTGGTCATCCAAGAGATTGACGCCGACATGACCAACCCCGCTTTCGTGATGCGCACCGCCGAGGCGGACGGCCACTTCCTCTACACGAAGCTGAACGAAATAGACCAGTTCGATGCTTTGCGCGGTTCGGGCCACGGCGGACAACAATTTCAAATCATGTGCCTTGCCTTCGACCCCGGAAACCGCTATGGACAAACCCGCGTAGGGGCGATGAGCGTGACCGAGAAAGTAACCATCCGCTTCAACTGGAACGCCGCCACCACCATCCAGAAGGGGAAGCGCTACTTCTCGCACGTGCTGACCGACGGCCCTATCTCGCGCATCAACTTCTGCACCATCCCCGAACGTGAGATTGGAGCCGAGATGCCCGTCTATGGTTCATACGATGCCAATTTCAACGAGGAACTTCGTCCCTACATCGAGAACCTGACGCGTGCCACGGGGCTGGTGGATTGTCCGCAAGCCTATAAATTGGCGGTGAAGTTGAAGGAAGAGAATGCGAAGTTTGCCCGTCTCTCGCAAAGCCGGGTGTACGAAAATCTGAGTTTCCGTGCCAACGTCATCGCTTACCTCAAGGCGTGCGTGCTCTACGTGGCGAATGGTTACCGGTGGGACAAGACGATGGAGGAATTCGTTCGCTGGAGCCTCCAGTACGACCTGTGGTGTAAGATGGAATTCTTCGGCTCGGCCATCGAGGAGGCGCAGACGATGGGTGCGGAGACGGGGCGTCGCACACCGGGACGCCGGAGTTTGTTGGAATTGCTTCCTGAGGAGTTCACTCTGGCCGATGCCGTGCGCGTGCGCCAAGCCGAGGGTATGAATGCGGAAGGCACGGGGGCGATGCTACGCCAATGGGTGCACCGCCGTTACGTGACAATTGTGACAAATGACAAATACAAGAGAATTAAAAAATGAAAGAATGGAAAACAAATTAATTCAATTTAAATCAAGCTTATGGAACTGACATTGACACGCATCGCCAAGCGTAAGACTTATACAATAGGTCATTTGGCCATAGATGATAACCCCTTTTGTGACACTCTGGAACCTACGTGGCGCGATATCGGGTGGGGGCGGAAAGGCCGGAAGGTGGCCGGTCGCACCGCCATCCCCGAGGGGCGTTATCCGGTAGTCGTCACGTTTTCGCCGAAATTCCAGAAGTGGCTTCCGCTACTCATTCACGTGCCCCTGTTCACGGGCATTCGCATCCATGCGGGCAATACGGCGAACGATACCGAAGGGTGTATCCTCGTGGGGCAGAATCTCAAACCGGGCATGGTGCTCAACTCAAATATCTGGACGCACCGGCTCGTGAAGGCCATCACGGAGGCACGAGGAAGGGATGAGGCGATATGGATAAACGTGAGGTGATAAAACTTCTTTCAACCTATCATATAATAAACAAAAGTGTATTCTTTTGCATATTATATGATAGGTTGACGCGTGTGGCGAAGAGTGCAATGGTTTCTTTTGTTTCGCATTTGCACATCTAAAATATTATTTCCCGATGCAGCATATTTACATCACTGATTATCAGTGACTATTCATTTTAATCGGTACAACCTCCGTTTTTACAAGTACACAGAATGTGGGGACAAATGCAAATTGTTGTATTTCATTGTTTTGCATATACGTGTTGTACCGCTTTCTTTCAGCCTTTTTGTGAAATGTCTACTATCAGATTCAATGTGTTGAACGATAGGGCATTTCCGCATGGATGTTACAGAACGCTTGCTGAATACAAAGGTAGTGCTTTTCTTGGAATTTCTGCGGTTTATGGTGGAATTTTTGCGTTCCGATTATTTAGGGTACTCGATTCGTTGGAAAAAGTGTAGCAAAACCGAGTTATTCGCTTGAAAAAGTGTTTGTATGCCATAAATGGTACACTTCTATTCGAGGAAAACCATTATATCCTATCGGGTATAATTCTGTGTTTTACAGAAATATTATACCTGAAATGGTATAAATTAATAGACTTGACTGAACTCCATAATGTCGAGTATCTGATATAGTATTCCGTCAATGTCGGAATGCCAGCTTTGATGGAAATGACCATAATACCAATGGCTCACCGGGTGGTTGTTGATTTTAAGATGATGAAGAAGCATATCCATTACTTCTCTTTCAAGTTGTACATCCCCAAGAAGTAATGAATCGTTCTCAGCCCATTGGTTAAGGTTGCTTTTTGAGAATAGCTCACAATGTGATGGCGCAGTATGTGTGACAACTGTATCAATCAAGAAATCTACACAGATGGTATTCATCTTATCAGCGTCGTAAATAGGAGCTTCATTCTTCCAATATAAATTGCGAGGAATATCATTTTCTTGCGACTCATTGGAGTGAACACGATATTTCCGTTTGTTCCATTCATTTATGCGATAAATACGGTCAATAGAAATAGCTCCGCCTACACAAAGGATGGTATGATTACAGGCTTGGAGAATAGTATAATCAGGAACAGCGATGAAGCGTTTGTAATTGAATGTTGTTCCATCGAAATAAGCTGGATTATCATGATTGCCACGCACAAATACAATCCAATTGTTGGCTTGGTTCATTCGCTTGGCATTTCGTCTAACCATTTGCTCATAGTATTCTTTCTTTTCAAAGCCAAAGCCACAATCCCCAGCTACAATCAATAGAGTGTCCTTCAACTTGTATTGAATGCAGAGTTTGAACACCAATTGATTTAAGTCTCCATGAATATCACCGGAAACAATAATTGTCTTGGCTTCGGGAAAAGATAGTGAGAACGTGTTGCTATGGTTCATTTTATGTTTCTGTTGATAGAATTAATCCTTACCAAACAATCCCTTCTCTTTCCACAATTTGATTTCCTTATCAAAATCAGAAAGATACTCTGTGTCTTGAATCAAGCGGAATTTGTCGTATTCAGCGTATGCTTTTTCTTTCGCTTGTTCTGCGGAAATAGTTCCGGCATCATTCAAGGTGTCATATTTGTATAAAGCCAAGAACTCGTCTAATTGTTTTTTCCAATCTGCCATCGTAGTAATAATCTGCCGTTCTGCACGAAGTTCTGCAAAATCAAGGAATGCAGTTGATAGACGATTTAAGGCTGAGACTTCCTTGTCGGACAAGTAGTTTTTAGCAACAATTGTGTCTGACTTTTGAACTCTGCCATCAGGTGCATTTTTCCAAGTGGTAAGTCCCATGTGGGGCATTTCGGCATCTGCTCTTGAAAATACGATTTCGGCTGCCGTTTGATGGGTGACAGCCCAATGCATCATATTCTGTACCATCTTGAAAAACAGTTGAGTTGTTTCGGATTTGGGGTCATAATCGGCACTACATTCGGCATATACATCAGTGATTTTCTGATAATATCGGCGTTCCGAAGTCCGTATTTCTCGGATGCGTTCTAATAAATCATCAAAATAATCTTTGCCAAAATGCTTGCCCTGTTTCAATCGTTCATCATCTAACACGAATCCTTTGACTATCATTTCTTTCAGAACAGATGTAGCCCAAATTCTAAATTGAGTGGCTTGGTAACTGTTCACACGATAGCCTACGGCAATAATTGCATCCATATTATAGAACAATGGTGTACGTTCTACATCTCGTTCTCCTTCTGATTGAACTATCCCAATTTTTCGGATAGTTGCCTCTTTGGTAAGCTCTCCTGATTCGTAAATCTGCCCAAGATGATAGTTGATGGTGCGCACATCTACTCCAAACAAATCAGCCATACGTTTTTGTGACATCCAAAATGTTTCATTGTTGAAGATGACCTCAATTCGTGTTTCTCCTTGCTTTGTTTTATAGAGTAAAATATTGGATGATAGACTGTTGTTTAGAAATTCAGAAGTAGGGGCTTCCTGTCTGAAATATTCTCTTGCCATTTGCACTTGTGGTTTCTTCCCATCAGCATTTTCCGCAATTATCAGACAAGCTATACGTGATAGATGTATATTCTCCACTTTCCGAAAAGAGCCAGAACCTAATCTGACCATTTCAACCGTATGGTTAAAAAGCTCTGCTGTATTAAGTCCTTTATGGTTGACTATCGCAATGGCTTTGTTTATTGTGCGTGTGAATTTTTGATAGGTACTATAACCTAACGCAACGCACAAATCACGAGAAGTCCAATACTCAGAACCGCTTTCGTCCTGCTTTTTTATCTGCTCAAAATCGGAGCGGATAGGGGATATACTACTTTCTTTCATCATCCTTATTACATTTTAGAATTGCGAAAACTTACTTATATAAATCCGGTCTCAATTCCTTATCATGCTTCCTGACAATTTCTTCCATAAGAGAGCCTTTCGGAACTATTTCATAGGAATAGGATCTTTCAAATGCTTGTCGTCCGGCATCTGTCATAAGCCCTCGGTCTTCAAGATTTATATAGCGTTCTTTGTTTAACTCAGTCCAATGACTTCTTTTGCAACGAGGTGAAATCCGTTGTGCAAGGCGTCCGTCCGGTAATTTCTTTATTGTTGAATCAATCCACCCAAAACACAACGCTTCTTCAACGACCTCAATGTATGGAATACATTTGTATGTAGGCTGTTTAGAGCGAGAAGTGATAACCCAACACGATTTCGCTTGGTTGTGGTTAGCCTCCAGCCAATCTCTCAGCTCAATGCGGTCTGTGAAGTCCTGTAGATTGATAATTTCCATATTTGTCCGTAGTTCAATGATATATGATTATCCTAATTGCTTTTGTAAACAGAATCCAAAGTGTTTTCTTTACGGTTGAACCGAAACTGATTGTATATAAACCTGATACTCGAATTAAGCATGATATTAATTGAGCGCAAATAGGTGTCATAATGTTCCTGTTATTGTCAGTTCAAATACAATTAAGGTTGTTCATAGGAATAATCATTGTCTAAAAATAGGAGTAAAAATATTTTATTCTGCAATATTAAACATTAATGTGAATATCGTATTCGTCTTTTTTATCTTGAATCTTTTTAACTTCATTAATCCAAAAGCTAATATTATTAATGAAACTATCCCATCTAACCATATGTATATAACTGACATAGCCACGGTAAACATTATCACCAATATTACAATTTGAATATGTTTTCTCTATTTGATTAAACATATTCGCACGTAAGACTTTGAATAGTTTATTTGTATGCCATAACGTACATCCTGACTGACAACACATCTTCGGTTCGAGCATATAATCATACCCACCATTAATATCAGGAAGAACAACAGCCAGTATACCATTTCTTCTGCTAGTTCTGTCATTTCGAGTAGTCTCTCTTAGAGAATAAGACACTTCCCAAGGAATCCATTGTTCATCTTCGCTTTTATTTAACTCTTTCATATTAGGAGAGATGAGTACAATGGTAATGCTACTATCAAAAATTTTATTTCTTAATTTTGACTCCACAGTGGAGTCTTTAAAATTGGATAGGTCTTCACCATCTAGTTCTCCTTTATTAATATGATCATCTTCTTCAAGCTTATCCTGTAATTCATCAACATAGTGACGAACTTTAGTTGATTCGTACCAAGGAGTCCTTTCAAGATGCTTTACAGAAGTATCACCATATTTATATGATATAAAAATCTTATGTCCCATAGCTATTTATAAATTAAGTAAATCTTTAAATAATGAAGAATATGCCAAGTTTATACATAATTCAGGTTCTTTACCATCAAAATATTTGTCATAAATGATTTTGGCGGCACCTCCAGTGCTAGCTAAAGGAAATGCTTTTGCTTCTGGATGTAACTGAGTAAACATTGCATATTCATTTTCTATACCTTCCATACCTCCAATAAAGATTCCAGCATAAAATTCATTATCGCCAAGCATATGTTTTCTCATCTCTTCTATACTCAAATCTTTATCACCCATATCATTGGTCTTTATAATATGAGCAACACTTTCATTCTCTAAAGGAAAGAACTGTTCAAAATACGTAGATTGATACAAAGTTACACTGCTCTGTATATCTAATCCCGAATGCTGCAAAACACTAGCTATAAGTGGCGTTATTGAAGGATGGCCTCCCCAAATCAGTTTATACTTAGGCAATGCCACACTAGCTAAGGCTAATACGGAATCACGTATTGCGATTGTATCCGCTGTTTTGAAATATCTTTCATCTCTTCCTAACATAGGAATACTTGCTGACAAGAATATGTTTAATTGTTTTTGAGCCATAATTCAAAATCTTTTTTCTTGATAGTTTTAACCTCTAATGATTCATTTAACCATTCTAGATGTTCTACCCATTTCTTACGAATACGCAAATCATCATATATAAGGAATAATTCGATTTTCTCGTTATCAAGCAATTTTCTAAAGCGTAGAGAATCGAAACAGTCATAAGATTGTGGAATTCCTATCGCCGGAATAAACAATCTAATTATATCATCTTTCAAAGTCTCTACAAGATAGCGATACTCTTGTATAAGTTGTCTCCCTTGTTTGCGAGCTTCTTCAACAAATTCTCCCACAAGATTGTCTTGTCTAGCAGCAAGGTTTCTAGCTCTAACGGATTCTACTGCATTTACGATATTCTCAATACATTCTTCAGTAATGCAACAAGATCCATTATGGAAGTCCTCATTCATAAACATTTTTTGTGTTAATTGAATAGGTTCGCATAATAAATTGTGTATGTCTGGGGTGCAATCAGGCCAGATAATTTCAACTACTCCAATTTGTTTCTGATTTGCTGATATAATTTCCTCATTGCACCACTTGCTGTTCTTAAAATCATTGGTGTATAGTTGGATTAATACATCGCAATCCGTCATTCGATGATGTAATTCTTCTTGAAAATTTTTAGCAGGATTGATAGAATATGTATCCAGAAATACATCGTAATTATTGCGGACAAAAGCATCAAATAATTGGTTGGCTACAGCAGAAGAGTCCGTCCGGCGATAACTAATAAATAGCTTCCGGTTTTCTCTCAATAACCTCATTGATTCAAATGCATAATTAATATATTTTTCAATATGATCAGCAATGTATTGTCTTCCATTCATTACATGAATGATTTTAGGAACTTCTGCTTCAAAATTATCGCCAAAATATATTGGCAAAATAGCATCCCCATTATCAAGGAGAACTTTTAATATATCGATATCTTTTTCTGAATGATTTAAATTGCCAAAATAGAATACGAAAGATGGCTGTTTATTCGAATATTTTCTCTCAAAAGTTTCATTATAGATTATCTCAAACATATTGTCTCTCAAACCTATACTATGAATCTTGTCAAAAAAACGAACTTTTATTGTATTGCAAGCATTATTATTAATATCTCCTAGAAAGATAAGTTGGTATTTATATGTCATAATAATTATTGTTAGTTATAAGTAGCTATGATACAATCCAATCGTACAAATTTTTGATACAATAATTCCCGTCTTTATCATTGTAGCAATAGTAGTATCCTCTAGGTATTAGATTCCCGTTTGAATATCTTTCTGTTCCAGAATAATATTGAATAGTTGGATATATTTGCATATATTCAGAACCTTTCCAGTTATTATCGTTCTGAGCTATAGGGAATAAAGCTATTTTCCCTAAATCAAATTTTTGCGCATCTCCGTAACCTAACTCCCAATTACACCATTTTGAATCAATAGCACCGTTTGTGGCGACTAGTATAAATTTATCGTATTTTTGGATTTGCTGTTTGATTATGGCTGCTGTGGTTCCAGATGTTTTTGGGGGCATAGAATTATCAAGCCAATCAACATAGATACTGGCATGTAATTCTTCTAAAATGTAGGCAACTCGTTTGAGTTGGCTAATTTCATCGTGTTTATGGGAAAGAAATACGGATGCTTGTTGACCAGTTGAAAAAAATCTAGTTTGCCGATGAGCTTCGGAGAGGACATCAGCAGCAAGAGTAAGTTCCTTTAGCTTATTTTCTGTTAGAATCATGGCTCTTTTTAATGTTTGTCTTATATAGGATACAAAAATACGAAATAATTCTGATTATCGAATATAATTCGCTATATTTGCACTATAAAATCGTATCAAAGAATGAAACTGAATAGAATAAAGACTGTATTGTCCGAAAAAGGTATCTCTCAGACATGGTTAGCTAAACAACTGGATAAGAGTTTCAGTATGGTAAATGCCTATGCTTGTAATAGGATTCAGCCTAATTTAGAGACCTTACAACAGATTGCAGAGATATTGCAAGTGGATTTGAAAGATTTAATAACCGATAAAAAAGAACGGTTGAAATAGAACTTAATTAGGTTAGGAGGTTATAGTTCATTTGTACCTTATTGCAAATGTGCTGATAAACTTCCGATAATATACAATATTAAGAACATGACTCCTGAAGAAAAAGCAAGAATAAAGATAGACCAGTGGTTTGCTGATGCAGGTTGGGAAGTGGTTGATAGGGAAGACTACGAGCCGACTTGTACTGCTGTCGCCATAAGAGAAGGCTTGTTGAAAGGGAATCTTGAAGCTGACTATTTCCTATTTATTAACGGGAAAGCAGTGGGAATACTTGAAGCAAAACGAGAAGAAACAGATGCTTTTGCTTCAAAAGTTTGCGACCAAGCAACTTTATATGCAAGAAGTGTCCCTAATATCTATCAGGCGTATCAAAAGCCATTGCCTTTTATCTTTACTTCAAATGGTAAAGAACTATACTTTTGTGATTTTCGTGAACAAGATTCATATTTCAGACAAATAATGGCAATCCCTACGCCACATGAGTTGGTCAAGAAATTGGGAATTGAAGATACATTTGCCGGACTACCTACATTGAAAAAGAAAGGGCTTCGTGATTGTCAATACGAAGCGGTAACAGAACTTGAAAAGAGTTTCCGCAGTGGGCGAAATCGGGCATTGATGGTTCTTGCTACTGGTGCAGGTAAAACATATACGGCTTGTCTCGCAACTTATAGGATGCTTTCTTATACTCCTATGCGCAGAGTGCTGTTTCTCGTTGACCGGAATAATCTTGGGAAACAGGCAGAGGGAGAATTTGGAACCTTCCGCCTGACGGAGAATGGAGATGCGTTCAATACAATCTTTACGGTTAATCGGCTTCGCTCTTCTTCTATTCCATCTGATAGTAATGTGGTTATTTCTACTATACAGCGTTTGTTCTCATTCTTGAAAGGAGACATTATTGAAGATAATGAGGAGGATGACGGCAACGAGCCGATGGAAGAAGTAATCTTGCCACCCAATCCCAACTTGCCCCACGACTACTTTGATATGATTATCATAGACGAGTGCCACCGCTCTATTTATGGAAACTGGCGTAAGGTATTGGAATATTTTGATACGGCAAGATTGGTTGGTTTGACTGCAACCCCGATTGAAGAAACTGAGAAATTCTTCAACTACAATATCATTGTCAACTATACCTTGGAAAAGAGTATTGTTGATGGTGTGAATGTGGATTGCAGGGTATATAGAATAAAAACGCAAGTCACGGAATCAGGAGGAGCTATATTAGAAGGCGAGAAATTCAAAGAAGAAACAAAATATACCGGAGAGGTTAAGACTAAAAATAGTAAAGAAACAAAATTCTATACCAATAAAGAGCTTAATCGAAGTATCATCAACCCGGCACAGATAAAGTTAATCCTTTCGACTTATCGTGATGTGGTTTATACCGAATTGTTCAACGATCCACAGCGAGAACCGAATATAGATTATTTGCCCAAAACATTGATATTCGCTCTCAATGAAACTCACGCCACCAATATCGTACAGATAGCCAAAGAGGTATTCGGGCGCACAGACGACCGCTTTGTTCAGAAAATCACCTATTCGGCTGGCGACAGCAACGAACTGATACGGCAATTCCGAAATGACAAAGATTTCCGTATAGCCGTGACTTGTACGTTGGTTGCCACAGGTACAGATGTCAAACCGCTGGAAGTGGTCATGTTCATGCGCGATGTAGAATCATTGCCTTTGTATATTCAGATGAAAGGGCGTGGTGTGCGCACCATTGGTGATGAGCAATTGCGAAATGTTACGCCCAATGCATTCAGTAAAGATTGTTTCTACTTAGTGGATGCGGTAGGTGTGACGGAAAGCATGAAGACGGTGAAGCCTATAGATGGCAGTCCCACAACAAAGACTATCACTCTAAAGGAACTGTTGGAACGTATCAGCCACGGTTATATTCCTGATGAATATCTCAAACGGCTTGCAGCCACGCTTGCCCGAATATACTATAAGGCTGATGAATCGCAAAAGAAAGAATTTGCCCGTTTGTCTCATCATGACATGAAGGAGCTTTCAGCGAAAATATACGCTGTGTTGGAAAAAGGTACCCTCCCTCCGTTTGTTAGTACAGACGATTCTAATAACGAGCGTAAGGGATTGGTATCCCCTCTTGCCAACCATGCCGACGCACGAAGATATTTACTCATTCTTGCTGCCGGGTTTGTCAATACGTTGATGCCTGGCGAAGATGCGCTTATCTCAAAAGGATTCTCCGTTGAAGAGGCTAAAGACACAACAGAGGCGTTTGAAGATTTTTGCAAAAAGTATTACGATGAGATAGAGGCATTGCGCATTATCCACAGCAACACGGGTGAACCGATAACTTATTCAATGTTGAAAGATTTGGAGAATAAACTTAAAATGGCAAACAACCATTTTAGCCCTAAACAAATTTGGAACTCGTATGCCATTCTTTCTCCAAACAAGGTAAAGCATTCTACTACTAAAGAAGAGAGCGATGCTTTGACCAATATCATACAACTGGTACGCTTTGCTTTCCGCCAAATCGAGAGACTGGACAGTGTAGTCACCACATCCAAACAATATTTCAACTTGTGGTTGGGGCAAACCCAGCGTGAAATAACCGATAAGCAACGTGAAGTTGTCAGTCGTATTGTGGATTATATCGCTTCTAACGGGGCTTGTACAGTCAGAGATATTCGTGAAGATGATGCAACCCATGCAGCCCAAATGATTCGAGCGTTTGGTAATATGCAAAAAGCAGACGAAGCACTTCATTCACTTTATAAATTTGTAGTTTTAAGAAACGCAGCATAAGAAAATGGCAACAAATAATACAACGGAGCAATCGCTCACTAAAAAAGTATGGAGTCTGGCAACAACTCTTGCCGGGCAAGGTATCGGATTCACCGATTATATCACCCAGCTGACCTATCTCTTATTCTTGAAGATGGATGCAGAGAATGTAGAAATGTTCGGAGAGGAATCGGCTATCCCTACAGGCTATCAATGGAATGATTTGATTGCTCTTGATGGTTTGGATTTGGTGAAGCAATATGAAGAAACTCTTAAACTGCTTAGTGAGCAGGATAATCTGATAGGAACGATTTATACGAAGGCGCAGAATAAGATAGACAAGCCTGTTTATCTGAAAAAGGTTATCACCATGATTGATGAAGAGCAATGGCTCATCATGGACGGTGATGTGAAAGGTGCTATCTACGAAAGCATTCTTGAAAAGAACGGACAAGATAAGAAAAGCGGTGCCGGACAATATTTCACACCTCGCCCACTGATTCAGGCAATGGTGGATTGCATCAATCCGCAAATGGGCGAAACCGTTTGCGACCCTGCTTGTGGTACAGGCGGTTTCCTGCTTGCTGCTTACGATTATATGAAAGTGCAGTCTGCAAGTAAAGAAAAACGTGATTTTTTGCGTGACAAAGCTTTGCATGGTGTGGACAATACGCCTTTGGTCGTAACACTTGCTTCCATGAATCTTTATTTGCATGGCATTGGCACAGACCGCAGTCCTATTGTGTGTGAGGATTCTTTGGAAAAAGAGCCTTCTACGCTTGTGGATGTAATACTTGCCAATCCTCCTTTCGGTACTCGCCCGGCTGGTTCTGTGGACATCAACCGCCCAGATTTCTATGTCGAGACCAAGAATAACCAGTTGAACTTCCTCCAGCACATGATGCTTATGCTCAAAACCGGAGGACGTGCTGCTGTGGTACTTCCTGACAATGTCCTTTTTGAAGCCGGAGCTGGTGAGACTATCCGCAAACGCCTGTTGCAAGATTTCAATCTGCATACTATCTTGCGCTTGCCTACAGGTATTTTCTATGCGCAAGGCGTAAAAGCTAACGTGTTGTTTTTCAGTAAAGGACAACCAACTAAAGAAATATGGTTTTACGATTACCGTACTGATGTAAAGCACACCCTTGCCACCAATAAGCTGGAACGCCATCATTTGGATGATTTTATTTCTTGTTATAATAATCGAGTTGAGACCTACGATGCCGAAAATAATCCACAAGGGCGTTGGCGAAAGTACCCGATAGAAGATATACTGGTACGTGACAAGACAAGTCTTGACATCACTTGGATAAAACAAGGTGGTGAAGCGGACAACCGTTCACTGGCGGAACTGATGGCAGACATCAAGGATAAAAGCCAAACGATAAGTTCGGCTGTAGCTGAACTTGAAAAATTGCTCGCAAACATAAATGAAGATTGAGCGTATGGAGAACAATAAGGTAGCCATATCAATGGAGCAACAGTTTGGAGAAGTCATAGACATCATTCTCCAACATAAAGGTCGTGCATCAAGAGCTGTAAACAATGAACTGTTGTTCACGGCTTGGTATGTAGGTGGGTATGTATCAGCCAAATTAAAAAGTGAGGAATGGGGAAGCAAGGTGGTAACGCAGTTGTCCGAATATATCCGCTCTCAACGTCCAGATATTAAAGGATATAGCCGGAGAAGCATTTACAATATGGTGATGTTCTATGATGAATATTCATCGGAAACATTCTGTGCTACAGTGGAGAAGTATCTGAATCTTGAATTTGTGCGGCCAACAACTGCACAAATAGAAGCGAGCCAACCAACACAAGAAACGGCTGTAATTGTGCAGACGGCATCTGCACAATTAGTCCAGCCGACATCTGGACAAATGCCTCAGATATTAGAACTGACAACGTTGTCTAATCATATTGAGATTCTTTGCCGATGCAAAAGTACAGAAGAACGGATGTTCTATATTCTCTATGCCAATAAAGAGCATCTGTCTTTTAAGGAAATGCAGCGTTGCATTTCCAATCAAACATATACAGCTCTGTTGAGCAGCAAGGACAATATGTCAAAAGGATTACTCAATGCTTACCCCAATGCCCCTATAATGTTCAAAGACACATTGTTTGTCGATTTCCTGAACTTGCCCAAAAAACATAGCGAATCCAAACTAAGAAAAGGCTTGGTAGAACACATGAAGCAGTTTATTCTTGAACTTGGCAAGGATTTCATATTCATGGATCAAGAATACCGTCTCAATATCGGTGCATCTACATTCAAGGCTGATTTACTGTTCTTCCATCGTGGATTACAGGCATTGGTAGCTGTGGAACTGAAAAAGACAAAATTTCATCCGCGCGACCTCGGTCAGTTGGAATTTTATTTGGAAGCACTCGATAGGGATGTAAAGCGTTCCAATGAGAACCCCTCTATTGGCATTATCCTTTGTCCGGAAGCAGATAAGGTGGTAGTGGAATATGCCATGAGCAGAAGCATGAGTCCTACGATGATAGCAGAATACAAACGCATCCTTATTCCGCAGGAACGTATGCAACAGCAACTAAATGAATTTTGCAACCTTTTCTTAGATAAAGACTGATCGGTATGGATACAAAGAAATTACGTCAAAAGATACTCGACCTTGCCATTCGTGGCAAACTCGTTCCGCAAGACCCAAACGATGAGCCTGCATCTGTTCTCCTTGAACGAATCAAGGCTGAAAAAGAACGATTGATAAAAGAGGGGAAAATCAAGAAGAGCAAGAAGTCGGCAAAAACTTCCGATACGCCCCATTATCAGAACGTACCGTTTGAAATACCAGACAATTGGGTATCTGTTCCTGTATCGGAACTATTTTATCTTAATCCCAAATCAGAAATAGCAGATAATATACACATTGGATTTATTCCGATGGCGTGTGTTGATGATGGATTTTCTGGAAATCACTATTTTGAAAAACGTATATGGAAAGAAGTAAAAAAAGGATATTGCCATTTTCAGAATGGCGATATAGGTATTGCAAAAATATCTCCATGCTTTGAAAATCTCAAATCAACAATCTTTCAAGGACTTCCCAATAATTGTGGCGCAGGAACTACCGAATTGGTTATTTTACGCCCAATAAATATCTATGCAAAATTTTATCTATATCTTTTTAAATCACAATGGTATATAGATGAAGGTACAAAATATTTTAAAGGAGTAGTAGGACAACAGAGGGTTCACAAAGGTATTTTTACTGATTTGCATATCCCATTACCACCTCTTGTCGAACAACAACGTATTGTAACAGAGATTGAGAAATGGTTTGCCTTGATTGACCAGATAGAACAGGGTAAGGTCAATTTACAGACAACAATCAAGCAAATCAAGAGCAAAATCCTTGACCTTGCTATTCACGGCAAACTCGTACCACAAGACCCAAATGATGAGCCATCCATCGAACTGTTGCAACGTATAAATCCCGACTTCACTCCTTGTGATAACGGGCATTATCCATTTGATGTGCCAAATGAATGGAAATGGTGTAAGATGAATGATTTGTGTTCGTTTTTGTCAAGGGGAAAATCTCCCAAATATTCGGAAGACGATAAGACATATCCCGTATTCGCACAAAAATGCAATCTAAAGGAAGGAGGTATTTCATTAGAACAGGCAAAGTTTTTAGACCCTTCAACAATAAATAAATGGGACTCAAAATATAAATTACAAACAGGTGATGTTCTTGTTAATTCAACAGGAACAGGAACTGTTGGAAGAACCAGACTATTTGATGAAAGTTGTTTAGGTAAATATCCTTTTGTGGTTCCAGATTCTCATGTATCAGTTGTAAGAACATATGAAGAAATCAATTCTGAATATGTATTTGCTTATATGTCTTCTCAACTTATTCAACAATACATAGAAGATAATTTGGCAGGAAGTACAAATCAAAAAGAATTATATATTGGTGTATTGGAGAATTTATATTTTCCACTTCCTCCTATCAAAGAACAACAGCGCATCGTTCAAAAGATAGAGAAACTATTCTCTATTTTGGATAACATTCAAAATGCCTTTAGAAGTGTATTCGTTTACACTTCTAAAGGCTGATGAGACTTTACCAGTTCACTACTTTATCCACAATCTTCTGCTGTTCGCTGGCAGTTCTGCGAAGATAGATACGTGTTGTTTCTATGCTTTCATGTCCCATAAGGTCGGCAAGTAGAGCAAGGTCATTGAAACGGTCAAGAAAGTTTTTTGCAAAACGGTGACGGAATGAATGGGGGTAAACGACCTCCTTGTTCATTCCGTATTTTTCGGCAAAATGTTTGAGTTGCGAGGCTATCCCACGAGTAGTAATACGTTGCCCGAAACGGTTCAGAAAGATATAGCCGGAAGTAAGTCCTATTTCTTTAAGCCATTTCGCAGCCTCTGTGCGCAAATTCTTCGGGATATACAAACGGCGTATCTTTCCTCCCTTGCTGTATAGGTCAAGATGCCCGATTTGTACATGTTCTGCTTTGATATGAAGCAGTTCACTGACACGCGCCCCTGTAGCAGCCATAAACCACACGATAAAATACCATTCATCATAACCGTCCGTTTTAAGTTGCGCTTTGAGAAATTTGTAATCGGCATCACTGATTACATTTTCCAAAAAGTTCTTCTGCTGTACCTTTACGAACTTCACTTTCAGTTTCTCCTGTTTTGTAAATTCCAGATACTTGTTGATACCTTGCAGCCGAAGATTTACTGTCTGTGGCTTAAAGTTCTCCACCAAGTACCCCTTGTATGCCAAGAGATTCTTTTTATTCACTTCCCCATAATGACAGAGGAAATACTGCACCGTCCACACATACGAGGTGACGGTGTTCTTGGCAAGATTAGTCTTTGCCAAATGATTTTTGAATTTTGTTACCATACTACATTGATTTAGAATGAATATGGTAATAATATAATAGAACGTATCGGGCATTATGCGCAGTTGCCTGATTCGTGGAGCGCAGTACCTATGCAAATGCTATGTTATTTGACCGATGGAGAAAAGCAGAACGGTATAGAAAGAATAAACCATGATGTGAAATATTTGCGTGGAGAGCGTGATGCCAAGACTTTGACTTCAGGCAAATATGTGGCAGCAAATTCTCTTTTGATTTTAGTAGATGGCGAGAACTCTGGTGAGGTTTTTAGGACTCCGATTGACGGCTACCAAGGTAGTACTTTCAAACAGTTGCTTATCAACGAAAATATGAACGAAGAATATGTACTACAAGTTATCAACTTGCATAGGAAAGTCTTGAGAGAAAGTAAGGTTGGTTCTGCCATTCCTCACTTGAATAAAAAGCTATTCAAAGCGATAGAAGTACCTATTCCGCCTTACAATGAGCAACAAAGAATTGTAGAGGCTATAAATAAGGCTTTTATGTCTTTGAACTTAATAATGGAGAGCTTATAGGCTCTCCATTATTAAGTTCAAAGTGGTAAAAAACGTTTCTATTTGGTCTATGATTCGCCTCTGTTCATAGAGTGGAGGTAAGCATATAGACATCAATAAAAATTTATTAAGAATTAAGTTGTGCAAACCCGTAGTTTGTGTTTGCATCAATCTCATAGCCCCAGTCTGATATTTTGCCAGAATACAGTAATACAAGTACTTACTTAATACGGTATCATTATACCGTATTCTTAACACCATTGTAAAATTACTGAATGAAAAAACGCCACTTTTGCCTTCATAGAGGATTGTTCTTCCAACAGGATTATTATCGCTACCACCTGATTTTTCTACAATCAAATCACCGTTCTCTAAATGACGTTTAGCAAAAGTTCTTTGTTCAACATCAATATACTCTATATTTGAATAATCTAACTTAAAGTCCTTGGTGAAATTTGCATTGCGTATAACCCCCACATTAACAAATGGTTCTTTCTTCCCTTTCCACAATCCATTAATGTTTTCGCATAAATCTTTGAGTGCAACAGCGCACCATCCATCAGGCAACTGCGCATAATGCCCGTTATCACAAGGTGTGAAGTCGGGATTTATGCGCTTCAAGAGTTTGATGGCTGGCTCGTCATTCGGGTCTTGCGGTACGAGTTTGCCGTGAATGGCGAGGTCGAGGATTTTGCTTTTGGTTTGTTTGATTGTGTTTTGCAAATCAGCTTTGCCTTGCTCTATTTGGTCAATTAAAGCAAGCCATTTATCTATTTCCATTACAATACGCTGTTGCTCGGAAAGGGGAGGTAATGGTACCATTCCTTTGCATGCATCATTTGTACTCAATCTCGGCATTTTTACACCATAACCACATTGCTGAGTATAATCAAGGAAATATGCAGACCGCAGCACATGACATAAATAATGTGTTGAAATATCACAATATGAATTGAATGGAATAATTTCAGTTGTGCAGTATCCTGCTTTGGGAGCAACCAATACCTTATTCAGGTATGTGCGCAATTTGGAATATAACACATCGCCTTTTTTGAATTTATGGCGCACTCCTTTGATGTTTCTTTCTTTTTTCGATAGTTTCTGAATGATAGAAGCTGTATCTTTTTCTAAATCTTCAAGTTCTAATATCCATTCATTATCAGCAATATCTGTTACAGAAACATTATAGCAGTCGCCATAATTGCTTATTTCTTCGAGTGTTGTCCACACCCAATTGTCTGGTATTTCAAACGGTACGTTCTGATAATGGGGCGTATCGGAAATAGTTAAGGAGAGGAAAAATCCCCTCCTTAACCTTAGAGTACGTATCAGACATTCAAATCTTTCATCGCCAATCCATAGTTTTCTTGTCCGAACAGGTCTTTATGGATGAGCTTCAAACCGAGCGTCTGATAATACTTGTAGTCATCACCTTCGGTACAGAGGTATCTGTAGCCGTAGCGTGGCATGTACTCCTTGAAGAAACGAGCCAAGTCTTTCAGGCTTTCGGCTTGGTTCTTCTTAAAGTTGCTGCGCACGATGATGATGCTCCAGTCAGGAAAGTTGCCTCTTCCACAACTGTACTCCCAGAAGCGGATGTAGCAGTCTAAATCACGCTCACGGATGTCCACGCAAAAGCCGTTGGCATTTTGCATCACGCTACAACTGTTTCTGTAGCCGAACTTCTCACACAAGTAGAGATTGAAATCAAGAATCAAATCTTTCTGTTCCATAAATAATTGAATTTAAAAAGTTAATAAATAGTGGATTATAAACGAAAGCCTCGCTTGCGCTTAGCCTTTTTCTTTTTCATCAGGCGATTGAACTCAGCTTCTTCTGCGACAGTAGCATCGTAGGATGAACTGCCGTTCAACAGACCAAGACCGATGCTTGAACCATTGTCGGAATGGGAAACGCTTTGCTGCACTTCTTCATTTTTATGCGTGAATCCTTGTTTATGGAATTCAAATGAAGGCGCACAAGCATTCTGTTCCAATCGGTTGTCGATATTCAAGTAGCTGAACTCACGGCTGACTTTTGAGCCGGAGAAAGAAAAGCCGTCATACTCAAACTTGACTCCTTGTATTTCTCTTGTAGTCCGGCTGACCTTGAATTTCATATCAATGTCACGGTCGGCAAGGGCTTCTTTCAGTTCATTCCAACTTTGAGCTTTGGGCAGTTCTTCTTTCAGTGCTTTGTATATTTCATGTTTTGCTCGGTCGTATGGGCGCAAGCGTTCCTCCTTGATATGGTCTTTGCCATTGGCAAAGTGCAATCGGTATTTTGCCGTCAGCATCTTGCACGCCTTTTCATTTCTGCGGAAGTCGTTTTTGTCGCTAATCGTCTTACCGTCATTATCCACCCGATTGAAAACGATGTGGCAATGCGGATGCTCACGGTCGATATGCTTGGCGATGATGTACTGCGTGTTTTCGATGCCCATCAGTTTCATGTAGTCGTGGGCGATTTGCAACATCAACGCATCATCAGACTTCAAGCGTTCGCCATCTTCAGGAGAGAAATTGAGCGAGGTGTGTCCGACAATATTCTTTACCTTGTCATTGAGCAATGCTTGTAATTCAAATTGCTCTGCCATCCGTTCAGGCGTACCATCCACTCCGACTGCTTCCAGTAATTTGGATTTCTCCTCTTTGAGGACATAGCGGACACAACCGCCGAACGATGTCCCTTTGGTTTGTTTACCTATCATCTTTCAGTTGTTTTATAAGTTGGTTAATACGTTGCGCCATCTCCTCACATCTTTTGGAAACGGCAAAGAAACCGTAGGTATTTGCCTGCTTCGCCAACTGGTTGAGGTTGGTGCTTTCACCTATCAACTGACGGATGATATGGATATGTTCTTTCGTGATTCGTTCACGTACCGTCCCATTCTCGATGAGCGAACGGATGACTGCGCTTTGGGTCTGCTTGCTCCGTCTGCAAAGCGCACCGAGCCATGCGAATTGGTCGTATGACAGTCGGAGAGTTATCGTATGTTTCTTTTCCATTTTGAATTGCTTTTAGTGAATAATTTGTGACCATCGGGAGCCGTCTCCTCAGACTTTTTGAGGAGCAAGTGGTCGGGAAATGTAATACACCGACATTAACTTGCTACAGTAAAAAAGTCTCGATTTCTCTCCCTTTACTCAAAGTCTGAATCCTCGTTTTTTAGGTGGTGAAACCTTCGGTTGAGGGATGCTTCGTTGTACGCTGATGAGCTTCAAATCGAATGTCTCTATCAGTGTTTTCAAATTCGGATTCCTATTAATCATCTGCTGGAGTATGGCTTCATCGGGGCGTACCTTTAACAGATAATCGGCTATGTCGTAACCCTCCTTCCGTTCGTTTTCGGTTGCTTTGGTTTCTAGATAATCGAACAGTTGCACATCAATTCCATAGCTTTTCATCAACCCGATTTTGCTTTGCCAATAGTCGGTCGCTCCCAAATCAGGAAATAACACAACGCTTCTTCCGGCAAGAACGGATAGGCTGTTGGCATTGAAACAACCGTTCTTTCCACCCGATGCAATCCATAGAAATTGGGGTAGGTAGTAGGAAGCAATGATTGCCGTTTTCTCGCTTTCGACCAGTGCGATAGGACGTTTTTTATCTTTTGGAAGCAGATGCTCACCGAAGAAACATTGCTTTAAATTGTAATCCCCCTTGTGTAATACGGAGTGTACCCACGTGACATGATTGTATGGTTCTTTTATCCGCCTGCCTGTCGTTGTATTGTAAAGCATTATCTTACCTGTACGGACTCTGTTCTGATAATCCGTTTGCCAAAATACAGTTGCGCCATCCCAATGTTTGGAAGTACCAACTTTGTATTTCTCCATCAGCTTCAATGTCTCTGCCTCTCCGAATTGAGCCGATAAGAATTGAAACAGTTTGTTGTCGGGATAGCGTTGCAACGACTGGTTGACTATATCCAAATCAATGTAGGAGGTGACTTTCGGCTCGACTTCTTTAATGGGCGTATAGTTCCGAAAGGTATCTTCGGACAACTTTTCCTTCTCAGACGGATTCCGCTCAAAGTAATCACGGGGCGTGAAGTGGTAACCACATTTCTGTTCGTGGTCGCAACGACCCACGTAATCAGGAAACTGTATCTGTTTCTCTGTATCAATGTACTTGGAGAAACATCTTTTACGGTGGCAGTTCGGGCAAGTATGCCGGGTACTGACACCTTTGTAGGGTTCTAATATGAATCTATGTGTACTCATTGTTTGTTTCTTTTTTAGTGTGTCACTTTTGTCGTTATTGTCGTTTTCGCTTGGAAAGTGTCAAAACCGACAAAAATGTCACGGGTTAATCTTTGAATATTCTCCATGCTTCTCTTTGCGGAACAGTGTTCCGATATTGTCATTGAGAAAGCGTTGAAATGTCCGTTCCTTCATTCCGTTTTGCTCTGCTACCTGTATAGCTTGAGCTGTCGTAAAGGACGGAGGCAGCAGATTGACTATCGCCTGTTGCTGGCTGTTGAGGGCATTCTCATTCAGAATATTTTGTACGCTTAATGCTGATTCCTTGAAATATTCAGTCAGTTTAATGGCTCTCTCCACCGTCAGCAGGTCGATACACGTCTTGTCGCACTCACCGCAAGTCCATCGCGCCAGTTGGATAATCAGACAAAAGCGGATGATGTATATCTCCAGCTTGCAATAGATACTTACGATGGTGTCGTTCGTTTCCCGGTCGCACCATTCTGAGAAATGGTGCTGCCACTCGTAAAGCCGTTTCTTGGCATCCTCTGAGAAAAAGAGGATTTGTGGCTCAATCTCTCCATGTTCATTGAGATGGCACTCCGATTGTATCAGCTTATCTATGACGGTATTCCATTCTTGTTCAATATCTTCTGGTAGTTCTTTGTCATTCCACCGTGCTTTCTGTTGCAGGTTGGGCATTACGAACAGGATGCGGTCAATAAATCCATTGTTGGAACGTTCACCTTTAGCCAACTCATTCAAAATTTTCTTTTGGATAGTACCAATGACCGATATATACGGACGCTTGATGAAGATGGAACTCTTGGCATTCTTTCTGTCGGACATGGTGGTCTTGGCACTGAATACCGATAGCCAAAATTGTTCCTCCGAACCGTTGTTATAGCGGTTGAAATTCTTGAACCAAGCGGATAATTCATCAGCCCATAAGCATAGCCCACGTTTGTTCTGCGCATGAATGAGGCTCAACCCTTCGGGCGTTACATCCGAAACCAAGAAGCGTTTGCGGATAGGCTCTTGCGGAAATTGCTCTCCACCACTTTCCGCACGTTCCTTGCGACTCATGCTCATCAGTTCATCGTACTTGGCAAGAGCCTTTTCAAATTCCTGATTCTGTCGGTAGTCATAATCAAGAAACGGCTTCATTGCAAAACTGAGCGGATGACTTTTGTTCGCTCCCGGTCTTCCAATCAATGCCATATACAGGATGGGGCTTTCCATCCAACCTTGCTTGATTTGGGCAAGATGCGTGTTACCTATGCCGACCGCTATTGCCGTAAGGATGGCAGCGGCAATGTAGTCGGTAGGGTAGTTATGGCATTCGTGAACCTCACTGATGATGCGTTGGATTTTTGTCGGGAATATGCTGACAGGAAAATCAGTGCCAGCCAATCGCATACTTAAATCAACCGCTTCGTCAATGATGGATGCCGGATTAATAGAGGATGTATCCATAGTTCTACTCATTAAAACTTCATGGATGATTTGGACTTATGACGGACACCGCCTTGCATATTTGCCAGCATCTCCTCGTAAGTCTGTTCTGCACTCTTTCTACGCCCGTTCTCAATCCAAGCAAGAAGTTCGTCCTCATAGAAATAGAGTTTCTTTCCTTTCTTGTAAGCCGGAAGCAGCCCTTTGCGTACCAATGTATAGATGGTAGGCTTTGCTTTTCGGATGATACGGCAAGCATCCTCTATTTCTACCAACACATGTTTGTCAGATGGCTGTGGCTGGAGTTCCGCTACCATCTTTTTCAACTCGATGACCTGTTCGGTCAGATAACCCACCGCTTCGGGCAGTTTATCAAATGTTACTGTTTCTTTTTGCATACGCCAATCGTTTTTAATTGTTCGACGGCAAAGGAAACAGGTGTTTCAATGGTGGAATCATTCACCAAAATATAACTGATGAATAACTTTTTGATGGTGGTTGACAGTAATATGTGATGAAGTAAACGATAATGGTGTTGTGGGAAGCTGTCAAATTGACATTATGCTTGCCGTATAGATGCCAATTTTGGCATATTATACCTTATTATTGTAAATGGTACGTAATATGCTATTGTATATAAATACAGAATGATTAAAGTTGGGACAAGACCGATGGGTACGTTTTATGTAAAGTACACATACGTGTTCCACACGCAGGGTTTGGCTGACGTGTGAAGAGTGATTCCAATTCTCCAAACATCGGATAATAATTTAACAAGCTTTATTGTCCAGAGTGTAACGAGAAGAAGAGCAATCTTAGGTTCTAATAATGTGCAATCTGTCATACTTGATAGTCTGTGCAAAGTTACGAATTTCATTCTATCAAAGAGTAGCGTTGTCTATTACGTAAGTAAGAAGCAACATCAGGCATGTGTCCATCAATAGGTATGCTACGACCAACTTTAATCTTTCTTTAATATGAAAACTATGCAGATAGAGTGGCTTAAGTTTAAAAAATATCCCCATATAGGTAAACCGCTAGTTAGTTCAAAAGATAGGGCTTGGGTGGAAAATTATGTTATAGATTCTCAAAATATAGTTCGACATAAGTTTGTTCCATTATTACATAGAGTGCTGACTCAGAGAAAATTTAGACCAGATGAATCTGCTCCCAAAAATTCAAGTGGAAAACGAATACGAACAAATAAAGGTAAAAAAGAGCGTCATATATATTATCCTTCACATCTTGATTCAATTATATATAGCTACTATAATGATATTTTGACGAAAGCATATGAAAAATATTTATCTGACAAGGATTATGCTTCTGTTCCGGTAGCGTATCGTAAGATTCCTAAAAACGATTTGTTGGAGGGTAACAAATGTAATATTGAGTTTGCTGCTGATGCGTTTCAATTTATTAGAAATAATAGGCATCGCAGGTTATCAGTAATTGTTGCTGATGTTACATCTTTCTTTGATAATCTTGACCACAGATTATTGCACAAGCAATGGAAAAAGGTTTTGAATGTTGAAGATTTACCAGCAGATCATTATAAAATTTACAAAAATCTTGTTGATTATAAATATGTTAATGAAAATGAGTTGTTTAAGAGGTTTCAGCATAAATTGATAGTTGAACGCCATAAACCCAATGATGCAAGTAGCATAGAGCTAAAACGTAAATACGTTAGTAAGATATATCATTTGCGGCATGAGAATGTTGTAGCATATTGTTATGCTGATGAATTTTTCAGAGAGGCTACTGACCTAATCAGAGTAGATAAACCATTTAACCAACAAATTAGAGAGAAACAAGGTAAACACAATAAAAGAGGAATACCACAAGGGACACCACTTAGTGCAACACTAGCTAATATTTATATGCTTGATTTTGATGCAAAGATTTATGAAGAAGCATCAAAACCGTATAAGAATGTGTATTATCAAAGATATAGTGATGATTTAATTCTTATTTGTAATCAGGAAGATGAAAAATATTTCTACGACCTAATACGTGAAGAGGTCGAATATAAAGCGCATTTGGAAATTCAGGAATCAAAGACTCATGTTTATCGTTATGAGTTAGACCATAACAATGCTTTGATAGGGGGGATTGTTAAAGATGGAGTTGTACATACCAATAAGCAGTTAGAGTATTTAGGGTTTGTATTTGAAGGAGATAAGGTTAAAGTCAAAGCCTCCGGATTCTCTAAATTTTATAGGAACATGAAACGTTCTTTTAGAAGAGGTATTCACTTCGCAAAACAGGCACATATTCCATCAAACTCATTATTTGAAAGACGCTTATATAAAAGATTTACACATTTGGGGTCAAAACGAAGGTTAAAATGGATGGCAGATTGTAGTAGTCCGACAGGGTATAAACGAACTACATTTTATGATTGGGGTAATTTTATTAGTTATTTAAATAAAGCAAATGCTGTTATGAAGGAAATAAATCAGGGTGATAATATCGTTAAACAATATAGGAAAGTTTGGAAAAAATTCCATATGTTAAAAAAACAAGCATATAAAGAGATTGCGACTCGTAAGCCATAGTAACTATTGTCTCATTTGGCTAATATCTTTCTATCCAGTTTAATCTTACACTCTGATTCTGTGTGCGACATTTTACGTTCAATGGTAGATATTTCCGAACCACGGAGGGTGTGAGCAAATACCCTCTTTATGAATGTAGCAGTCTGTAAACGTGGCTTGTCAAATGCTTTGCCGATATTCCATCCAAAGTGCATGATGTCAATGGTCTTTAACTGAGAATCAACCTTTATCGGTTCAACTTTAGGCAAAGAATCTGATAGGTAGTATTCTGTCACATATCCACACAAGCGATTAAGTGCAGCTTCATCAAGATAGAGAACTAAGGTTTGTTTCGTGTAAGCAATGACCTTAGCAAGTTTTTCTTGTGATGCTCGTTCTTTTTCAGCCATAGCGTTAGCACGGGAAATCTCATATTCTGATGGTTGATTAGGCACCTCAATAGGGATGTTGCTAATAGAGACTGGAGGCACTTCCTCCTTTGGAAGTTCTACCATGTTTTCATTGGATTCTGAAAGCGAGGGAATAGAAACTTCTTCTGTGGTGTCAGATGTAGTTTCGATTTCTGGTTCAGATACAGAAACGATAGGTTCTGTATCTATGGTGCTTTCAATAAGTTCCTGATGCACTATTGAGGGTTCAACTGCCACTGCCTTATTGCGGTAGCACTCAAATCTCGTAAAGCATCTTTCTATTGTTGGGGAAAGGAGTTGTCTGAATACCATTTGTAGATTGAGGTAGATAGCTCCTATGACAATAGAGCATACTACAAGAATAAGATAGCTGCTAAACTCGTCCCAACCATAGTGAAGTACGGTCTGACGGGCTAAAACACCAATGATAATGATTGTACCAAAAACAATCAGATGCAATGTTATCTGTTCTATCTTTTTCTGCTCCATAGTGAGTTGTATTAATCGTTTGTGTGCAAATATATAGGATTAATTTTTGAGAAAATCCATAGTTTTGCTTGTCAATGGGCTTTTGACGATATATTTCATCACTTTTCATCATGTTACATACTTAATAATAAGCGTATTGCAAATTTCTTGTTTTTAGATGAAAAATAGTTGGAGCAACAGACTTGTGTATCTCAAAAATAAAAATTATCTGCATCATTTTGGGTAAACAATGCAGATAATCAATAGGGTATAGAGGTATAGTTTATTGTCAATACAATGTATGGTTTGTACCTTTGTTGAGATATAACAGGATGTTGTAATCTTGATTATGAGTAACTTTGTTTATTAACCATCTCCTGAATGCTGCAGAATGTCCAGTGTCTATTTGATAGGATAGGGCTATGATCATGTTGAGATTATACACATCGGCACTATTCCCATTTTCCAACTTTATACATTGGCAGATGTCATACTTCTTTAAGGCATTGGCTTTCAATATTGCTTTTAAACGGGAATTGATTGATCCAACTGTTGTATAGAACAAGTCGGCAATCTCCCAAACGGTCATCCATACTTCTCCATCAGAAATATGGATGCCATGTCCGTTGTTTGTTATGATTCCTCGTTTCATAGCTGTAATTTATTTCAGTGAAATCTTATTGGCTGTCTCTCGTTTCTTTACATTTACCAAATCTGCGTAGATTTGAGTAGTGGAAACGTTCTTGTGGGTTAGCATCTTTGAGACTGTGTAAATATCTGTGCCTAAAGAGATTTGGATAACTGCGTAGGAGTGACGAAATCCGTGGAAGGTTATCGGCTTCGTTATTCCTGCCTTTTTGAGCCAGTTCTTCAGCGGATAATTAATCATACTTCGTTTCAACCCTTTGAAAACCTTACCAGTGTCGGGCGTACCGCATAGTTCATAGGCTTCGTAGCTGATGGGGAGTGTCGCTTCTGTTTGGGTTTTCTGTGTTCTGATACGCAAGCAATAGCCTTGGTCGGGAGCAATGGCAAAATCTTCCCATTGAAGATTGAGAATATCGCTGATGCGTAAACCTGTCAGACAAGCAAATAAAGAAGCGGCTTTTAGAACGGGGATGTCACAAGGAGTGGCGGCAAGTTGCTTCACTTCGTCCAGTGTCAGATATTCTTTCTTCACATCTTGTGGTTCAATCTTGTCAAGATAGTCATTGATATTCTCCCGAAACCATTTGTCCCGATAGGCAATCTTCAACAATCCTCTGAAAGTGGAGTAGTAGCCGGATGCCGAATTGAGAGATATGGGGCGATTGCTGTGTTTGAGCTGCTTGGCGTTCAACAGGTATTCACGGAACTTCTTGCACAAGTCCACATTCACCTCACCAAAGGTACATTGCCCTTTGACAAAGTTGTAGAAATGCTGATAGACAAACGTCCATTTCTGGTCTTTGTTTCGGCACATCTTTTTGAAGTAGGCGAGAAAGTCGGCTTTCTGTTTGGTCTTGTCTAAGAAGCCGAACTCTTCATTGATGAGCGATTGCACTCTGATACAACGGATAGCCTCTGCCTTGTTCAGCATATCGTTGTTGAATTCCCGTTCCATTTCATTTTTAGGATGGGCATAGATGTATATGCCGAGATATTCCCGACGGCTCATCTGCATCGTCTCAGGGTTACGAACTGCCGGATAATAATCCAGATACAAGGAGATGCGATTATTCCGAATCGCTCTTTGACGAACTGTTACTTTTGTACACGTGTGTGTCATACTGATTAATATTTAGAGTTTTACATTTGTTTGGTGCAAAGGAATAGAGTGATTCAATGGTGACAACATTCACCGAAAAATAACTTATTCAATCTTTGGGGCTTCAAGCAATTTATCCAGTTCGGTTTTGGATATAAGCGTGTATTTGCCTTTCTTGACCTTAGGGATATTATGATATTTCGCATAATGATAGAGTTGGTCACGGGTAAGATTGAACTTTTCCATTGCTTCGGCTACCGTATAGTATTGAGGTTCTTCGGGTTCCGCAATGCCTTTCGCTATATCCACGTGCTTCTTGGAATAGTACACCATGATACCCTCTTTCTTTTTCGGGATGGCATTCTTAGAAACGAAAGTGTAGATAGCGGATAAGGTCATGCCGAATTTTTCCTGTATTTCTTGTGTGCTATACCATTCTGTAATGTCGGGATCCGGGGCTTTCTTAGCGAAGTAAGCATCCACGTGCTTCTTGCTCCAGTAGGTCTTGCCACGATTGAAAGTGCGAGGTATGTTGTTTTTCTTGGCTACCGCAAATATCCATGATTCATTTACATGATATTTCTCTTTGACTTCGGCTGTGGTGTAGAAATCGGTGATAGGAATAGTGTCCTTCGGATGTCGTTGTTCATAAGGACGAGCTTCTACCATCCGGTCAATATCTTTTTTACGGATAAAAGACAACCTGCTACTGATGCGGAATGCTTGCAGCTTTCCGGCATATACCATTTTATATACGGCTTGTTTACTCAGCCCTAATAAAGTCGCAGCTTCTTTGAACGATAGATATTCTTTATCCTTGAAATCGGATATGGGTTGTTCACTGATGATCGTTTGGACTTTGGTTTCTACTTCTTGTATTCTCTTCTGCCGTACCGTTTCTTTGTATGCAAGATTATTGCACCGATGAGAACAGAAGCGTGTTGTTAGCTTTTGGGCATAAAATGTTGTGCCACACCACTCGCATACCTTTTTGATTTTCATTTTACTTGTTGCCATATTCGTTACTTTTTAGAGGTTTATTTCTCTTGTTATTTCTCCATTTTGTTCAACTATCGTCAATCATAGTCAACCACAGTCAACTTTCTCCACGACCTTTCCGACCTAAAATCGGAGAGTAACAAGCGAGTAACAAATACGGTACAAAAATGAGCTGAAAAAGCCCTATAAACGATAACCATCGCTTATAAGGCTAAAAAGAAAGGCGCTCAAAATGAACGCCTTAATAATCATTGATGATATATGCTAATCGCTGGTAATCACTACCTACTTACCGATGCAAAAATGTTCAAATATATTTCTCAACACCATGTCATTCGTCACCTCTCCCGCAATGTCATTTAAATGGAAAATGCATTCCCTGATGTCCTGAGACACGAAATCCCCGGATAGATTGCTTCTTAATCCCTCTTGTACACGCTTTATCGCTTCCAAAGCATGCGTAAGAGCCTCGTAATGACGAACGTTTGTAACGATTACATCGTTCTGTGTCACCGATGGAAGATTAGCGGCACTTACCAATATTTGTTGTAATTCATCGATGTTTGTCCTCCGTTTGGCAGATAGAGCAATAGATTGCACATTGTCCGGAAAACCGGCAGGGACGACGCTTGAAGCATCGGTCACTAAATCTGCCTTATTGAATACAAGAATCAAGTGTTTCCCTTCGCAACGCGGAAGTATCTGTTTGGACAATTGGTTGATTTGCGAAACGGCATCCGTTGCATCTACCATCCAGAGCACAATTTCGGCTTGTTCTAGCTTCTGGAACGTGCGTTCTATGCCCAGACTTTCAATGGTGTCATTCGTCTCCCGGATGCCCGCCGTGTCAATAAAACGAAACGTGACTCCACCCATGTTTATGGTGTCCTCTATGACATCCCGCGTGGTGCCGTGAATGTCGCTCACAATGGCCTTGTCTTCGTTCAACAACGCATTGAGCAGGGTAGATTTCCCGGCATTTGTCTCACCGATAATGGCTACGGGAACTCCATTCTTTATTACATTTCCTACGCTGAACGAGTGTACAAGGCGGGAGATGACCGCCTCAATGTTATCCGCCAATTGGCAAAGCTCGGTCCTGTCGGCAAACTCCAACTCTTCATGGTCGCTAAAGTCCAGCTCCAACTCAATAAGCGATGTGAAGTGGAGTAACTGGTTGCGCAGGTCCGCCAACTCTTTGCTGAACCCTCCACGGATCTGGCTCATGGCAAGGCGGTGGGTGGCGACGGACGACGAAGCTATCAGGTCCGCCACGGCCTCCGCCTGACTCAGGTCCATCTTCCCGTTCAGGAAGGCGCGCTGGGTGTATTCGCCCGGCTGGGCCATGCGGCAACCCTGATGGATGAGTAGCTGCATCACCCGTTGCAAGATATAGCTGGAGCCGTGGCAGGTGATTTCCGTGCAATCTTCTCCCGTATAAGAGTGCGGGGCGCGAAAGAGGCTGACAAGTACTTCGTCAATAATTTCCCCGCCATCATATATCCGTCCGAAAGTCAGTGTGTAAGGTCTGCTTTCGGTTAGGGTCTTACCCGATTTTGCCGGAGTAAAGATGCGGCTGGTTATGCTGATAGCATCCGGTCCTGAGACACGTATGCTCCCGATTGCTCCCCCTTGAGCCGTGGCTATAGCACAGATAGTATCCTGGTTCATCATATATTTTCGTTATTTGGATTGCAAAGATAGACTTTTCGGGGTAAACTTAAATTCTGTCCAGTACGATTTTTATCAATGTGTCAATCGTATTCTTGTAGCCCGTATTAGCCTCTTTTATCAAACGGTTGGCAATCACCATGCATACCGTGGTCGCTTTGTGTCCCATCAGGCGGCTCAAACCTGCCAGTGCGGAGCTTTCCATCTCGAAATTGGTGATACGATAACCGTTATACTCGAAGTTCTCGATTTTCTCATTCTGTTTCGGGTCGGCCAGCGGAATGCGCAACTCGCGCCCTTGCGGACCAAAGAAACCACCGGCGGCAATGGTTACGCCACGCACCATGTCATCGGCGGCAATGCGTTCAATCAATTCGGCATTGGCGTCAATCACGTAAGGAGCGGGGGCACACATGTTTCCCGACCATCCCATGTGGTTGAGGAAGGCGCGTTCAAATTGCAGGTCGCACACTTCATTGCGTCCCGAATAGAAGTTCAGCAAGCCATCAAAACCGATGGATTTTTGCGAGCAGATAAATGTACCTACAGGGGTATTGGGTTGAAGACCGCCACAAGTGCCGATACGCACCAGTTCCAGTTGGCGGAGTTGGGGCTTCTCTTCCCGCGTGTTGAAATCAATGTTTGCCAGAGCGTCCAACTCATTCATCACGATGTCGATGTTATCGCAACCGATGCCCGTGGAAACCACCGTGATTCGCTTGCCTTTATAGGTACCGGTAATGGTTTTGAACTCGCGGCTTTCTACTTCACACTCTTTATTCTCAAGGTGCGAGCCTACTAATGCCACCCGTCCCGGGTCGCCCACCAGGATTACTTTGTCTGCCAGCCATTCCGGCTTTACGTGTAGGTGGAATACGGAACCGTCATCATTGATGATGAGTTCGGAAGATGCAAAATACTTTTTCATATGCTGGATTTTATGGGTTAATATGTTCGTAAAAAAGAAACGCCGGAACGGGATTACTGTTCACCGGCTCCGACGTTTTCGGGGATAATATTTTTACCGGATTATTTACTCAATGGCTGGTTTGAGTTATTACCTGTAGGCTTGGCTATGTTTTCGCGCATGGAAGTATCGGCTTCGATGTTCTTCATCCGATAATAATCCATGATACCCAAATTACCGCTACGGAATGCTTCTGCCATAGCCTTAGGCACTTCTGCTTCTGCCTCAATCACTTTTGCACGGGCTTCCTGAGCTTTCGCCTTCATTTCCTGCTCGCTGGCCACGGCCATTGCGCGACGTTCCTCAGCCTTGGCTTGGGCAATGTTCTTATCCGCATTTGCCTGGTCAATCTGCAATGCCGCACCGATGTTCTTACCTATGTCGATATCAGCAATATCAATGGACAAGATTTCGAATGCCGTACCGGCATCCAACCCTTTGCGGAGCACCAATTTAGAGATTGAATCCGGGTTTTCCAATACCGACTTATGATTCTCGGACGAACCGATGGAAGATACGATACCTTCGCCCACACGTGCCAGAATAGTGTCTTCACCGGCACCACCCACCAACTGGCGGATATTGGCGCGCACCGTCACACGAGCCTTTGCTATCAACTGGATACCATCCTTAGCCACGGCCGTCACGGGAGGAGTGTCAATCACCTTCGGGTTTACCGACATCTGAACCGCTTCGAACACGTCACGTCCGGCAAGGTCGATGGCGGTGGCCATCTGGAAGGACAATTCGATGTTCGCTTTGGAGGCGGAAACCAATGCATGAACCACTCTTTCCACGTGTCCGCCGGCAAGGTAGTGAGCCTCCAGCTCGTCGCGGGTGATGTTGCTCAGTCCGGCTTTGTGCGCTTCAATCATGCCCGGCACGATGATGTAGGGGGGCACGTTACGAATACGCATTAGAAACAATTGCACCAATGAAATCCTGACTCCCGAAACTTTGGCGGACAACCATAGGAAGAAAGGAACATAGTGGAAGAACAGTACGATGAAGATAATGCCTCCTATCACAAGAAAGGCAGTTAAGTACATAGAGTCTACGTTCATGATTTATACGATATTTAAGTGTGAATACTAATCTTTTATCTTTTCTACCATAATCACACCGTCTGTGATGCGGCTTACGATGATAGGAGTCTTCTCATTCAGGAAGCCATCCATCGACTTCACTTCCACGATGTTGCCGTTAAATTCAGCGTTTCCAATCAATGCCAGACGTGTGAAAGCTACTCCCGTGTCACCGACTTTCACTTGGTCTTCGGCCGTACGGTCTACTTTGGATGTGATGTTCTTTTTTAGCGCAATCTTGTCCAGCGTTTTGGAGCGCATGAACAGGACCAGCGAACCTATGCAGGCTATTGCCGATATGCCGAGCGTGATGAACCCGCCCGTGGTGCCCAGATAGGTGAAAGCGTAGTAGTTGGCAAAGATGATGCAACCACCTGCCAGGAATCCAGCTACGCTGATGCCCGGGATGACGAACAGTTCTACCAGGAACAGGACGACCGCCGCAATGATGAGTACGATGATGATGAGTATGTCCATAATTTTTTTATTTAAAGGATTGTTTTTCTGTATTACGCACTTCAATGGCAGCCTTCTCCAATTCAACTGATAATTGTTGTATCTGTTTTTCCAGGTCGAGTATGGCGGGAGCCAGTTTGGCTTTATCGTTTTCTTTGGTGCGGGAGTATAGGGAACGTTGCTCTTCTAATTTTTTTTGCTGCTCTTTGAAAGCCTTTTCTAATTGGAGGTATTTGCCGAACAGGTTTTTGGCCTGAGGAGATTTGAAATCACTTTGTTGATAATAAGTATTCTGGTCATCGATTACAAACTCAAACTCATGACTTTTCTTGGTTTGTGGCTTTTCATTGAATGCGGCTTGTAGTCGATGTTTGGCATCGGTTACGGCATCCTGATCCGTCCACGTTTCTCTCAGAGAGTGAATCCGGGCAAGTCCGATTGCTTTTTTCGGGTCCATTGCTTCATAGTTATATACTCGTTTGGAAGAATTTGGAATGAATACATAGATACAAACCTTTCCTTCCGGCTGGTAGCGGTCGGAAGCAAACCATCCGAGATTATTATATTCGTCGATAACAAACATATAGTCATTATAGGGAGAGTTGAACGGCATACCCACATTTTCCGGAGTGAGGTAGGTGTTCGTATTGGTATTGTAACGGGTGACGAATATGTCGTAACCACCTATCGAATTTTCACCATCAGCGGCATAATAGATAGTGATGCCATCTGTCAATACATACGGATAGTTGGCATTGATGGAATCATTTATACTACCGGGTAGTAAGCTACCCTTACCCCATTCACCCTGCATTTTGTTACGCGAGAGGATGCTGAGTTTACCGTCCGGTTGGCGCTCACCATAATAAATCTTATTGCTGAGTTCCGTTTCATATACGGTAGCTTCAACTTCTGCCTCATCCTTGAAGAAATCGTTGTACATGAATAGTTTGCCGGACTCAGGACTGATTTTATAAGCTTCCAGAAAACGACCTTTGTCTATTACGATGCTATCGATAATGCAAACTTCTTCAACCCCTTTCAACATACGGAAATTGGCTTTACTTTTCTCCAATAGCTTTTCGGCTTCTGCGGTCGGCCTTTTCCGTTTGGCTAGGTCGCTGATGTAGTCTTCGTAACATTTGATGGCATCTTCAAAGCGATACAGGTCATTGTAATTTTGCGCCAGATAGAGTTGTCCGCTGGGCACCCGTCTTTTTACGGCGGTTTCCAGATATTTCAAAGCTACTTCTGGTTCTCCTGTTTCCAGGCAACATACGCCGTACCATAAGTTATAATTTCCATTTGCCGGTTGTGTCTTTACGAGTTTCTGGAAAATCGGTTTGGCTTTCTCGTATTGCCCTTGGTGGTAGAAAGCTCTCGCTTCCTCCAATGTCTGTGCTGATACACCGACTAATGTGAGACAAAATAGAAGGAGTAAAATATATCTCTTTTTCATACTAGTTATCCAATTTACAAATTCGAATGTTCAAAAATACAAATTAATCGGGAATAATGCTGATTTCCGTTATTCTATTATGTTAATTCTTCTTTAAATCATTCTTTTCTCTTACTTTTGCAACCGCAAAGAATAAAGACTACAAGCTACATGAGCTACGAGCTACAAGTAGCTGCGTAACGTCCGCATGGAACTTGTAGTTTGTAACATGTAACTCGTAGCAGAATCATTATGGCTCAATTCACTGAAGAAGAGAAAACCGTCCGCCGCATTGAAAAGCGGTTTAGTAAAGGGCTGGTAGAATATGGTCTGATAGAGGATGGGGATAAGATCCTTATCGGACTCTCGGGCGGCAAAGATTCTTTGGCGTTAGTGGAGTTATTGGCAAGACGCGCCCGAATTTTTAAGCCCAGGTTTGCGGTGATTGCCGTCCATGTGGTGATGAAGAATATTCCGTATCAGAGTGACCTGGCATATCTTCGTGAGTATGTAGAGTCATGGGGAATTCCTTTTGTATTGTATGAAACGGAATTTGATGCAAGTACAGATACACGCAAATCACCTTGTTTCCTTTGTGCATGGAATAGGCGCAAGGCCTTGTTCACGGTGGCTAAGGAACAGGGATGCAACAAGATAGCATTGGGACATCATATGGATGATATTCTGGAAACGCTATTGATGAATATCACTTTTCAAGGGGCATTCAGTTCTATGCCGCCCCGCCTGGTAATGAAGAAATTTGATATGACGATTATTCGGCCGATGTGTTTGGTACATGAGGCTGATTTGCTGGAACTGGCCCAAATAAGAGGGTATCGTAAGCAGGTGAAGAATTGTCCTTATGAGGCGCAATCTCACCGTAGCAATATGAAAGATATCCTACATCAGTTGGAAGCTATGAACCCGGAAGCTCGCTATAGTCTTTGGGGAAGTATGGTAAATGTTCAGGAGGAACTTCTTCCTCAGAAAATTGATAATTTAGATTAATCACCCTTTAAATATTTATCATTGAAATGAAAGGTCTTTATACGATTCTGCTTTTAATAGTGTCTAATGTCTTTATGACTTTTGCATGGTATGGCCATCTGAAGTTGCAAGATATGAAAGTGATTACGAACTGGCCGCTTTATGCCATAATCTTATTTTCATGGAGCATCGCCCTTGCGGAATATTTTTGTTTGGTTCCGGCCAATCGTATCGGGTTTATAGGTAATGGCGGTCCTTTCTCGCTGATACAATTAAAGATTATTCAGGAAGTAATTACACTCATCATTTTTACGGTGTTTACTACGGTTCTTTTCAAGGGCGAAAGTCTGCATTGGAACCATTTTGCGGCATTCATTTGTCTGGTACTTGCGGTGTATTTTGTATTCTATAAATAGATAATTTATTTAAATGCTGAATTCAACTTGCAAATGCAACAGAATTCTGATTAATAATTTGTTTAAAT
>NZ_QRKI01000039.1:4904-5125 GCF_003471885.1 Bacteroides sp. AM16-24 | reverse complement strand
AGTACCTCGCTTCCTGATACCAATCAGCCCCCTGCCAGTATGCACTGTTTCCATCGTTTAGATGGAATATTATCGTCTCTGTCCAGGAAGTTTACCTATACGGAGTTTGTTCAAACGGTAGAGAATACCGGTATGTCCGAATCTACGGGCAAACGACTTTTACGCAAAGCCTTGAAGCTTCAATATCTTGTAAAAGAGGAGAATGGCTATCGGAAGAAACG
>NZ_QRKI01000039.1:419-4894 GCF_003471885.1 Bacteroides sp. AM16-24 | reverse complement strand
CTTGAAGCTTCAATATCTTGTAAAAGAGGAGAATGGCTATCGGAAGAAACGTAAAACGGGGTCTGGACGGGGTTATAAGTGACCCTGACCCTAAATTGACCCCTGTCCAAGCACCGGAAGTGCTTCCCGAAGCCTTTCCGGTGTTCCGATTTTTCCTGAATAAAATATGAACTATAACAGAAAACATCATGATTATGAAAAAGTACACAAATCCCGAAACAGCCTTTTCCGAAGAGCCCGATTTCGAAGCTGCCCGGTTTGAGATCAAGGCATATCTGAAGTCCGATCTGGCACTGCTTTACTTTCCCTGTCTTTCGTCCGAAGCTGCTTTGAGGAAGCTCCGCCGTTGGATAAACTTCAATCCGTCCCTGCACCGCGAGCTTTACGGCGGTCCCGAGGGGAAGAACGACCAGCTCTTCAGCCGGCGTCAGGTGGCGATACTGGTGAAGTATCTGGATGCGCCCTGAGCGGGTGGGGCGTCTTAGATAATACATCCCGCACTTGGGCTGTCAACAGGCAATGTTGTGGCGTGGAACAAGCTATGTTTCACGCCACGGCATTGCTTGTTTTTCGTTATGCCATTCCCTGCCAACCGTTTATTCAACTCCCGATTCGCATCGGTTGTGGGACAAAGTATGACAAAGTTCGTACAAGTACATTCCGGTACATCCTTTTTCGTCCATCCTTCTTTTCTCTGCTCCGTACCTTTGTCGTGTCCTCAATGCGGGGACCCTGCGAGGAATTTTCCGGAGATAAGACGTCGCCTCTGCCATTTCCTCGCCCGATACCGATTCATACCGATTGATAAACGAAAAATATCAATCTTCAAAAAATCAATTATTATGTCAGTAACGTACAAAAAACAGTTTCGTAAGAACCCGTTCCTGAAGGACGGTTCGGGTAAGTACTATCCCCAACTGCTGGTTTGGGGCAAGTCTGCCACCCTGAACAGTATTGCTACCCAGATGAAGGAAAGCAGCTCGCTTACTTTGGGCGACATTCAGAGTGTACTCACCAATTTTGTGAAAGCCTTGCGCTGTGAACTCTACAACGGCCGTTCCGTCAATGTCGAGGGTTTTGGCGTCTTCAGCCTTTCGGCTAGCACTACAGGTTCGGTACTCAAGAAGGATTGCCTGCCTGAGAAGATCAAGGCGGTCCGTATCAATTTCCGTGCTTCGAGCGCCATCCGTCCCAACCTGGACCCTGCCACCACCCGTGCGGAGGACCGCATCGACTTTGTCGACCTTGAAACGCAGCTCAAGCGGCTGAACATGCCGGGCGCCGATGGAGAGGAAGGTGGTGGCAACCAGGGCGGTTCCGGAGATGGCGGCATAGAAGATGATCCGCTGGGATAAGGGCTAAAACCGGAGGATTCAGAAATTAAAAAACATAAATCATAAATCATAAATTATAAATCATTACATGAGAACAATTGATCACATCATTATTCACTGTTCCGCTACCCGGGAGGATCGTAGCCTTGCGGTGGAGGAATTGGAAACGATACATCGCCGTCGCGGGTTCCGAGGCATTGGCTATCATTATTACATCCGTCGTGACGGTACGGTGGTGAATACCCGTCCACTGGAAGTTGTGGGTGCACATTGCAAGGGGCACAATGCCCACAGCATCGGGATATGCTATGAAGGCGGTCTGGACGCGAAAGGGCGTCCCAAGGATACACGCACGCCGGAGCAACGCAGTGCCATGCATTTGCTGGTGGCGCAATTGCTGAAACGGTTCAAAAACAATGTCTGCATTTGCGGACATCGTGACCTCAGTCCGGACCTGAATGGGGATGGGGTGATAGAGCCGGAGGAGTGGATAAAGGAGTGTCCGTGCTTTGAGGTGAGGAAGGAGCTTTGAGAAATTATAAATTAAAAATTAAAAGCTGGTGGAAAGGAGGTGTGGAAAATAATGGCAATTAAAAAATCTGTATGGAGCATGATCTTTAAAGTGATCATCGCAGTAGTTTCGGCTGTGGCAGGAGTAGTGGGAGCAAATGCAATGAATGCGATACATTAAGGTTAAGTTTTGACACCACCTCATTCTTTCCGCTTTCACAAAATTCCTGTCTGAAGTTTCAAAATATCAATCAAACATTTTTAATACATAGAATTATATGAAAAAAAGAATATTAACCGTCGTTGTCGGCATATTGTGTGCCGTGGGCATGCACGGGCAGTCGTCCGGTGTGCCCAGCCTGCCGCAACTGGCCACTCCGTCGCCCAAGGCGACTATGATAGACCGTTTCGGATATTATCCCACCAACCTGTATACGGGGCTGGTGGATATCACAATCCCCATTCATACCATTGAGGTGAAGGGTATCAAGATTCCCATAGAGTTTAAATATCATGCCTCGGGGCTGAAGTATGACGATCTGCCGATGGAGGTAGGATACGGCTGGACGCTGATGGCGGGCGGGACGGTGAGCTACAGTGCGCGGGGAGCGGGAATATCTCGTCCTGTCGGCACCGAACTGCCGCCGTTTGTGAAGGAAGTGTCTGATATTGTGTTTAATGACAAGTCCGGAAGGTCTGATTCCGACCAGTTGCAACTGGAGTATGTAGAGAACGGCAATCAAAGCTCCTATCAACAGGTGGACTACTACCGTGATTCGGAATATGATGTATATAACTTCACTTTTCCCGGACACAGTGGACAACACTACGCCATGAATAAAGGCGACAATTTCAGTATTCCTTCTACGCTGACCCTTGAAGGAGATTATTATCCCAGGGCACACGATGAGGAGGGCAACGTCTATTATTTTGAGTATGGAGACAGCGACGACTATGACCGCAACCGTACGTATTACTTGACGCGTATTGTCTCGGCCGACGGTAAGGAAACGGTGAACTTTACTTACAAGTATTTTGGTGTAAGTGAGGCGAACGATGTTAGCCGTCCTATACTGAATTACTTTTATGTCATCAGTGAAACCACCCGTTACGGCGGAACAGTCACTTCAGGAACCTCTTATGGTGGTGGAATGCCTGGCATCTCTTATAAGAAATTCAGAACTCCTGTGCTCGCTGAAATCAGCAGCAGTGCGGGGAAGGTGAAGTTTTACTATTCCGGACAGCACTCGCATTCTTTGACGGGAATTGATATTCTCGGTGCTAATGGTACCCTGTTGCGTACCGTTACCCTTGACAAGACCGATGATGCCTACTTGGATGCTGTGAATTTCTGTACTCCTACAGGCAGTACTGTCTATTCCTACCGATTGGAATACAATGGAAAGAAACCTGAAGGCAATGTCAGCATCGACTACTGGGGATATTATAATTCTTCATTTGCTTCTTCCGCCAATCAGCTTTATGTTCCCGATTTCACTGTACCCCGTTATGGGTTTAGTGATGGGCAGAAAATTCCCGGCATGGACCGTACTCCTAATCCGTCTGCTATGCAACTGGGTATATTAAAGAAGATAACTTATCCAACCCGTGGATACTCCGAGTTTGCTTATGAGGCTCATCGCGCCGATAATCAGACGTATGGCGGGCTTCGTATTGCAGGGATAAAGAATTATGATTCGGCCGGAAACTTGCAGGAAAGTAAATGGTATAAGTACGGTAACAACGATGACGGTAACGGTCGTGCCATCCGTCGGGTGGACTCCTACGATTACATGGTTCCATCCCTCGTTGTGGAGAGATTGTATAACAAGCCCGGTGAGCCTATAGATGGTCCCGGTGACCGAATCCTCTCCAAAACGTACTACCCCTTCCCGAAATGCAGCTACTTCGCACAGGGGAGTTCGGTGGTCTATCCTGTTGTCACAGAATATGTGGGTTCCCTCTCCGGCGCTTATGGGAGCACGAAGTATGTCTATACAGACTTTCCCGACTATGTGATGAATAGGACGTGGCGTGGTTATAAGACGGAAATTCCCTTGTGGTCGTATGCCTGGAAATCGGGGAAGCTACTCCAAAAGACGGTGAGGGACGGGAATGGGCATGTGGTTTATTCCCTTGAAAACGTATATGAAGAAACAAACCGCAAGGACCATTTGAATCTGAAGGTGAACCGCTATGCGCATATCCTTGACCAAGGTGCTACCCTGTCTGACATAGAGCATCTTTTCTCGGCCCCTTCAAACCATAACTACGCGGTTGCCATTGAGGGATCGCTGCACGATTACTACAATTATTACATTACCAGCGGTGAATATGCCGTGAAGGAATCCCGTGAAATGAAGGACGGAGTAACCCGGATTACCTGTTACCGCTACAATGATCTTGGGCAGATTGTTGAAGAGTCTTTGGCCGGTGCGGGCAGTGATACACTGACTACTTGCTACCGATATCCTTATGACGCGTGGAAGGATGGCACGGACACACCGGTACAATATGCCATGTTCCAAAAGTATATGTTTGCGCCGTTGCTGACAAAGAGGGTGTATAGGAATGGTTTGTTTGTGGACGAAGTGGAGAATGAATATAAGGATTGGGGAGATTTTATCGCCC
>NZ_QRKI01000039.1:0-409 GCF_003471885.1 Bacteroides sp. AM16-24 | reverse complement strand
TGTAAACGAGTATAAAAACTGGGGAGATTTTATCGCCTTGCAAAATGTGAAGCAACTTAACTATTACGAGCCCCGCATCAAATATCAAAGCTATGACAAATACGGCAATCCTACCCGTATCTCTAAAGACGGTGAATTTGAAGATGTCTCCTATATCTGGGGGTATAAGGGGCAACGGGTTGTTGCTGAAATAAGAGGCGGTTCTTTCAGCGCATTAGGACAAACGTTGATAGACAGGGTGACAAGCGCCGTTTCTCCTTCTTCGGCTGATATGGCTGCCATAGAAGCGCTTAGGAACAATCATTCGCTTGAGGGCAGCCGGATAACGACTTATTATTATGATTCCGCTCTGAACTTGGAACAGCTCGTGATGCCCAACGGCACTAAGACCAACTACGAATATGACTCT
>NZ_QRKI01000038.1:0-5800 GCF_003471885.1 Bacteroides sp. AM16-24 | reverse complement strand
ATATGGAGGCTTTCCTCTAAAAAACGGCAACTACCTACTCTCCCACTTGACGCAGTACCATCGGCGTGATCAGGCTTAACTTCTCTGTTCGGAATGGGGAAGAGGTGGAACCCTGATGCTATAGTCACCTGAATAAGTCAGACATGATGCTAAAAGTAAAGTCAGAAAACTGAACGTATATATCCGCCATACAAGGCAAGGACCAAAAGTGAACGGGCAATTAGTAATGCTCGGCTATGATGTTACCACCTGTACACCTGCATCCTATCAACGTCATCGTCTTTGACGACCCTAAGAAATCTAATCTTGTGGCTGGCTTCGTACTTAGATGCTTTCAGCACTTATCCAATCCCGACTTAGATACCCAGCAATGCACCTGGCGGCACAACTGGTAAACCAGAGGTCAGTCCAACACGGTCCTCTCGTACTAGTGTCAGAGCCACGCAAATTTCATACGCCCACGATAGATAGAGACCGAACTGTCTCACGACGTTCTGAACCCAGCTCGCGTGCCACTTTAATGGGCGAACAGCCCAACCCTTGGGACCTTCTCCAGCCCCAGGATGTGACGAGCCGACATCGAGGTGCCAAACCCCTCCGTCGATATGAGCTCTTGGGAGGGATCAGCCTGTTATCCCCGGAGTACCTTTTATCCTTTGAGCGATGTCCTTTCCATACAGAAACACCGGATCACTATGCTCTAGTTTCCTACCTGATCGACTTGTTAGTCTCCCAGTCAAGCGCCCTTATGCCATTACACTCTACCGACGGTTACCAATCGTCGTGAGGGCACCTTTAGAAGCCTCCGTTACGTTTTTGGAGGCGACCACCCCAGTCAAACTACCCACCAAACAGTGTCCTCGCAGCAACGAGTTAGAACTCAAATAACCAAAGGGCCGTATTTCAACAGCGGCTCCACAAATACTGGCGTACATGCTTCAAAGCCTCCGGCCTATCCTACACATCAATTACCCAAATTCAATGTTAAGCTATAGTAAAGGTTCACGGGGTCTTTTCGTCCCATCGCGGGTAATCGGCATCTTCACCGATACTACAATTTCACTGAGCTCACGGTTGAGACAGTGTCCAGATCATTACACCATTCGTGCAGGTCGGAACTTACCCGACAAGGAATTTCGCTACCTTAGGACCGTTATAGTTACGGCCGCCGTTTACTGGGGCTTCAATTCAATGCTTCTCTTGCGATGACATCTCCTCTTAACCTTCCAGCACCGGGCAGGTGTCAGGCTGTATACTTCATCTTTCAATTTTGCACAGCCCTGTGTTTTTGTTAAACAGTTGCCTGGACCGATTCTCTGCGCCCCACCTTACAGTGGGGACCCTTTATCCCGAAGTTACAGGGTCAATTTGCCTAGTTCCTTAACCGTGAATCACTCAAGCGCCTTAGTATATTCAACCCGACTACGTGTGTCCGTTTGCGGTACGGGTACCTTAAAGATTAAGTTTAGCGGATTTTCTTGGGAGTATGATTACATGCACTATTGGATTGTTCCGAAGAACGCTCCATACTATCAGGTTCGACTCTCACTCCGGATTTGCCTGGAATGATCAACATCTACACCCTTCAACGGACTATTCCGTCAGTCCGCGGCACTGTCACGCCTCCGTCTCCACGTCACTCTTTAAGGTAGTACAGGAATATTAACCTGTTCTGCCATCGGCCTCACCGTTCGGCTGAGCCTTAGGACCCGACTAACCCTGATCCGATTAGCGTTGATCAGGAAACCTTAGTCTTTCGGCGAGGGGGTTTCTCACCCCCTTTATCGTTACTTATACCTACATTTGCTTTTCCACACGCTCCAGCAAAGCTCACGCTTCACCTTCAACGCAGAGTGGAATGCTCCCCTACCGATGTTTGCACATCCCATAGCTTCGGTAAACCACTTATGCCCGATTATTATCCACGCCAAACTCCTCGACTAGTGAGCTGTTACGCACTCTTTAAATGAATGGCTGCTTCCAAGCCAACATCCTAGCTGTCTTAGCAATCTGACTTCGTTAGATCAACTTAGTGGTTATTTCGGGACCTTAGCTGATGGTCCGGATTGTTCTCCTTTAGGACATGGACCTTAGCACCCATGCCCTCACTCCTGATATAGAACTAATACGCATTCGGAGTTTGTCAAGACTTGATAGGCGGCGAAGCCCTCGCATCTTATCAGTCGCTCTACCTCATATTAGTATAAATCAAGGCTGCACCTAAATGCATTTCGGGGAGTACGAGCTATCTCCAAGTTTGATTAGCCTTTCACCCCCACCCTCAGCTCATCCGGAAGCTTTTCAACGCTTATCGGTTCGGTCCTCCAGACAGTGTTACCTGTCCTTCAACCTGGCCAAGGGTAGATCACTTGGTTTCGCGTCTACTCCTTCCGACTATCCGCCCTGTTCAGACTCGCTTTCGCTTCGGCTGCAGGTCTCAAGACCCTTAACCTTGCCGGAAAAAGTAACTCGTAGGTTCATTATGCAAAAGGCACGCCGTCACAGTTTACACTGCTCCGACCGCTTGTAGGCGCATGGTTTCAGGGACTATTTCACTCTTCTGTTCGAAGTGCTTTTCACCTTTCCTTCACAGTACTGGTTCGCTATCGGTCTCTCGGGAGTATTTAGCCTTACCGGATGGTCCCGGCAGATTCACGCAAGATTCCTCGTGTCCCGCGCTACTCAGGATACCACTAGGGTTAAGTTAGCTTCGTATACCGGGTTATCACCGTCTATGACTGAACTTTCCAGATCATTCTACTCACTAACTGTCGTCCCACGACGTGGTCCTACAACCCCATACATGCCGTAACACATATGGTTTGGGCTGTTCCCCGTTCGCTCGCCACTACTAGGGGAATCATTATTTATTTTCTCTTCCTACAGGTACTAAGATGTTTCAGTTCCCTGCGTTTGCCTCCTACTTAGTAGGATAATACCTCTTCAAGATATTGGGTTGTCCCATTCGGAAATCCGCGGATCAAAGGTCATTTGCACCTACCCGCGGCTTATCGCAGCTTATCACGTCCTTCATCGCCTCCGAGAGCCAAGGCATCCGCCATGCGCCCTTGCTTACTTTTAGTCTTACCTAGCCGTATGGCTCGATATATACTTTCAGCTTGTTATAACTTTACTTTTTTTGTACATCATGTCAAAGAACGTTTACCTCTAAAAGGTAGAGTGGAGAATAACGGATTCGAACCGTTGACCCCCTGCGTGCAAAGCAGGTGCTCTAGCCAGCTGAGCTAATCCCCCGAAGTAAGCAACCAACAGATTGCCAACTGCGTAGTCCCAGGCAGAGTTGAACTGCCGACCTCTACATTATCAGTGTAGCGCTCTAACCAACTGAGCTATAGGACTGTCGAGTTCAACCTCGCCTTGCGGCTCGGCTTCTTCTTTCTCATTTATATGTTTAAATAAACAATTACTCGTAGTCCAAGAGGTTCTTATGGTAGCATGACTTAAAGAACCAACTTTTAAAATCTAATACTTGACTTGCGCCTCATTATACTCTGAGCGTCGCTCCAGAAAGGAGGTGTTCCAGCCGCACCTTCCGGTACGGCTACCTTGTTACGACTTAGCCCCAATTACCAGTTTTACCCTAGGACGCTCCTTGCGGTTACGTACTTCAGGTACCCCCGGCTTTCATGGCTTGACGGGCGGTGTGTACAAGGCCCGGGAACGTATTCACCGCGCCGTGGCTGATGCGCGATTACTAGCGAATCCAGCTTCATGGAGTCGGGTTGCAGACTCCAATCCGAACTGAGAGAGGCTTTTGGGATTAGCATCACATCGCTGTGTAGCTGCCTTCTGTACCCCCCATTGTAACACGTGTGTAGCCCCGGACGTAAGGGCCGTGCTGATTTGACGTCATCCCCACCTTCCTCACATCTTACGACGGCAGTCTCTCTAGAGTCCTCAGCATGACCTGTTAGTAACTAAAGATAAGGGTTGCGCTCGTTATGGCACTTAAGCCGACACCTCACGGCACGAGCTGACGACAACCATGCAGCACCTTCACAACTGCCCGAAGGAAGATCTGTTTCCAAATCCGTCAGTTGCAATTTAAGCCCGGGTAAGGTTCCTCGCGTATCATCGAATTAAACCACATGTTCCTCCGCTTGTGCGGGCCCCCGTCAATTCCTTTGAGTTTCACCGTTGCCGGCGTACTCCCCAGGTGGAATACTTAATGCTTTCGCTTGGCCGCTTGCCGTATATCGCAAACAGCGAGTATTCATCGTTTACTGTGTGGACTACCAGGGTATCTAATCCTGTTTGATACCCACACTTTCGAGCATCAGCGTCAGTTACAGTCCAGTAAGCTGCCTTCGCAATCGGAGTTCTTCGTGATATCTAAGCATTTCACCGCTACACCACGAATTCCGCCTACCTCTGCTGCACTCAAGACTACCAGTATCAACTGCAATTTTACGGTTGAGCCGCAAACTTTCACAACTGACTTAATAATCCGCCTACGCTCCCTTTAAACCCAATAAATCCGGATAACGCTCGGATCCTCCGTATTACCGCGGCTGCTGGCACGGAGTTAGCCGATCCTTATTCGTATGGTACATACAAAACAGTATACATACTGCACTTTATTCCCATATAAAAGAAGTTTACAACCCATAGGGCAGTCATCCTTCACGCTACTTGGCTGGTTCAGACTCTCGTCCATTGACCAATATTCCTCACTGCTGCCTCCCGTAGGAGTTTGGACCGTGTCTCAGTTCCAATGTGGGGGACCTTCCTCTCAGAACCCCTATCCATCGATGTCTTGGTGGGCCGTTACCCCGCCAACAAACTAATGGAACGCATCCCCATCGATTATCGAAATTCTTTAATAACAAGAAGATGCCTTCTCGTTATGCTATCCAGTATTAATCTTTCTTTCGAAAGGCTATCCCGGAATAATCGGCAGGTTGGATACGTGTTACTCACCCGTGCGCCGGTCGCCATCAACCTATTGCTAGGTCATGCTGCCCCTCGACTTGCATGTGTTAAGCCTGTAGCTAGCGTTCATCCTGAGCCAGGATCAAACTCTTCATTGTAAAAGTATTGTTATTACCGGTATCGCTACCGGTGATTTTGCTCTGTTCAGGACGCTCGGTTTATTAAAAGTTCTCAAATTACCTATATATATAAGTTACTTGACGGTTCTTTCTTTATACCCAAGATTACTTCATTCAAATGCAGTAACCTTGCTCTTGTACTACTTGTATTGTTTATGTAAATTATTCAAAGATCGCTTCTTCTTGAATCGCTTTTTCTTTTCAGAAAGCGGATGCAAAGGTAAGAACTTTTAAGCATATCCTCCAAATATTTTCGGAAGTTTTTTTTCTTTTTTCTTTTTCTCGTCGTCTCTCTTTGCGAAAGGGAGATAAAAGAGGAAAGAAAAAGGAGTTCTTAACAACACCGGTTTCTTAATCAGTAAATCAATCAGCGATTGCATTCCTTTCGGAAAGCGGGTGCAAAGGTAAGAACTTTAACACATAACTTCCAAATGTTTTCAGAAGTTTTTTTCTTTTTTCTTTTCGACTGCCGTATTCTTGGTTGGAATTAGGGCAAAAGGAAAGAAAAACGTTAGGGTTCTTACACCGTTTCTGTCAGAATGTCAATTGCAAGGCTTACCGTCTCTTGGAAAGCGGGTGCAAAAGTAGCGCATATTACAATTCAATCCAAATATATCTACCGTTTTTTCACAGGTTTTTTGAAACAATTTTGTAACTGCTTGATTGATAAGGATGTTGTAGAACATATTTTTAAGAAGGAACGTGGACGGGCACGGAAGGGTACACAT
>NZ_QRKI01000037.1:259-7799 GCF_003471885.1 Bacteroides sp. AM16-24 | reverse complement strand
GAATTCAACAAATTGGACATTAAGGAGGCTGAATAATGCTCTGATTTTAGGGCTCAAGATCAGGGAAGTCTTGTCAAACGAACTGGTATTTATTATCCAGTTGTAACTTCATTTCTTGTCATTGGTGCCTGAAAATGGTGTCATTACTATTCCGTTTAATGAATGTTTTTTTGATTAATAGAATCTCTTTGTTATTGAAAATAAGTAGGTTGAAGTAGTGTGCTATTACAAAATAAGGTGCTAAAAAGTAGTGTCAATTTACTTGGAGTTCTAAAACTGTTTATTTGATGATGGGTACGGAATGGGTTGTAGGTCAGCATGTTCGCTCAGATTATCAGGTTTCAATAGATTTTTTATTAGGATATTCAGCTCTTTTGCAAAGCTAATAACACCTTGTATATCAACCAAATACATTCATCGTTTATTTAGGAAATTTGTTTTTTACTTTGCAGGCTGAAAATGCGGGTTTGCTATACCTATTATATCTGTCAAAGAATGCCGGACTATCACTCAAAAGATAGACTTGATTCTTTTGATAGCGATTGAAGCAAGCATGTTATCGGTTGATAATAAAGAGACAATTTTAATAATACTAACAATTTAAATTTTATGATTATGAAAGTAGAAAAGGAAATGAAGTATGAGGCTCCGGAAGTGATGATTCTGGAAGTGGCTGTAGAGAAAGGTTTTGCATCAAGCGTGATTACACCTGACCCTGAATTATAGTTTAGAGACAAGGTTTAACACTCTTGCTTTCTAGAGAAGAAGCAATTTGAATATTAATATCAATTAATCTTAAGGTTAAAAATGAAAAAGAAACATTTGTTTAGTGCCGTAGCTTTAGCTGCGGTTTTTGCAGGGTGTTCTCAAGATGAGCTGATTAGCGAAAGCAACAAGCAGAGTATTGGTGACCGTCCGATGGTAGAAGCTCCGACAATCACATTGGGAGCAAATACGAGAATGACAACCAGCAATAATTTTGCTGGCGTTACTTGGCAGGCAGGCGACGGTTTTGGAGCTTGCGTGATGGATGAATATGATAAGTCAAAGACAGATTGGGCACAATTCGTTATTAAGGACTACATCTCCAGCAATGTACTGTATCAGACTACAGACGGCAAGACATTTACCGCTGATGCATCTTTGTGCCAAGGTAACTATTTGTTTTATGCTCCTTTCAATGAGGCTAACTACAAGCGCGGACCATTGGAAGTTCAGCTACCTACGGAACAAATCGTAGTACCTAATGCTGATGGAACGTCCTCTAACACTGCTATTAAGAATTTCTATGAAGCAAAGAAATATCCTGTTTTTATAGCTTATGACTCTATTTGGAAAAGCCCCAAAACTGAATTATCCTTGCACATGAAGCATATTTATTCTTTACCGCATATTACATTGAAGCTTGGCCAGGTACAATTACTTGATGCACAAGGTGTTTTAAAAGTAGATGCTAATGGTCAACCGGTTTATGAAACATCTATTACAGTAGACTCTATCAAGTTTACGAATAGTACAAGTAGTATTGTTACAGCAGGTACGATTAAAAATTCTGACGTTATTGCTAATATCGCTAAGGATGCTAAAGGCAACGTGGCTTGGGATGTAAACCAGTATGAAACAGCTAAAACCGCTGATATTGTAGCTCCTGTAACCACTAATAAACCTGTTTGGGTTAAATTTAATCCCGCTATAACTATCACGACCGGCCAAAATGGCAAATTCTTGATGGTATTGCCGGGCGCATCTTATGCACAAGCTGATTTGGCCGTTGAAGTTTACACAACCATTAACAACGAAGCATACGTTTTAGCAAATAGCAGCACTGCTACTGCCGCTAAGACCATTACGCCTGCAAGAAACTTGATATTGTTACCCGGTCTGCCATACTCTGCTGACGAGTACAACAAAGATGGTTCTATGAAAGATACCAAAGGTACTTCTGCAACCTATACAGTTGATGGTGGTTTTATTCCTGCAAAATCGGCAATTGCTTCCGGTTATACTCAGATCAAGAATTATGATGAACTTACTTCTTATGTTCAGAAAGTGGCTTATCGTGGCGAAGCGCTGATTGAAATCACAAAAGCTATGGCTGAAGCATACATGGCAAATAACAATGGACAGGCTCCTGATCCAAGAAAGTACTTCGTTATCACCACTACAGATAAAGCTCCAATTGCGTTGGATGATGCCTTCCTTAAAGAATTTGATAATGCTTGTGTAATTGAAGGTAAAAATGCCTCTATTTCATTCAGACCGAACAGCAAGCTTGTAACTTTGGGTGACATTACTTTCAATGATGCAAAAACACCTGTTTTGTTTGATGCCGGTACTTTAGCTAACAATGGTGTTTATACTAAAGTAACTTTGTCTAATTCGGATGTTACTTATGTTAGCGGTAATACTATCTTAACCGGTGCGGGTACTGCTTCTACCAAGTTTGGTAACTTGACAGTAAACAAGGGTGCAACTCTTACTATTGATAAGGACTTTGCAACTGTAGGTGCTACAGTCATTAATGATGGTGGTGCTATCACCAGTGCATCTACAGCAAAGCAACTTACACTTACAAATACCAAGGGTGAAGCAACTCTTAATGCAAGTCCGGTTATTAACACTGCTACCAAGTCTACGATTACGAATAGTGGAACTTTGACTATCAACACTAATATTGATGCAGCCAACGTTGATTTGGCTAATAATACCGATGCTAAAGCTATTGTCAACAGAGCTACAGTAGTATTCGCAACAAATGACGGTCTTGTTGAAGTTAAACACTCAGCAGCCAATGTTACAGTTACAGCTGGTAGTGGTGAAGTAGATAATACTATCGGTGGCAAGATTACAAGTGCTGCTACTCAGACTGTATTTGCAACATTCGGTGCAATGACTAATGCAGATGAATTGAAAAAGTATGATGCCTTGACAAAATTGACTGCCCTGAATTTGACAGGAGAATGGACTATTGATTCTAATACTGAAATAGAGAGCATCCTCGCTGCTAGTGCAGCATTGGGAACTGTAAAAGTCATTAACTTCAATGCAGGAAGTAGTATGACACTTGGTAATGTCACTCTTGACTTGACAGGAAAAGCTATTACTGATATCAACATTAATGCCGATGTTGAATGGGTAGGACGTTCTGCAGCAACTTCTATAGTTACAGCTACAAGTATAACTATTACTGAAACTGCAAAACCTGCTCCTCTCACAGGTAACTACACGCTTACTAAAACTGATATTACTGTTAACCAATGATCATCTTTTAGCTAATCTAAGCAGATTACATCAGAAGAGGCTGCTCAAAATGAACAGCACATCAAAAGTTAAACAGTTAATAATTAACTGATATGGTAAAAGGGCTCGGTATTGCACCGGGCTCTTTTCTTTCAGAGGGTTCGGAAGTAATAATTCATATTTTCCCCTATACTGCCAGACAGTTAAATCAGAAAATGACACACTCTTTCCATTCGCAATACCGACAAACAGGTGTTGCGAATGTTTTTTATACAAAAAGTGTTTATTTCCTAATAGAAAAGAATGAAAAAGTGATAAGATGATAGGGTGATAAAGTAGCTGCGTTACTACAGGGGAATTAACCGTCGAAAAAGAACAATAAAAGCACTCAAAAAAAAAATGATGCTGGCAATAAGCCAAATTCAACGGCTGATTCACATTATTATTAGGAAAGAAAGAATTATCTTTGTCCCCTCATTTAGTAACGCTTAAAAAAATAACTTGATACATAAATGATAGTTTATCTCTCTATTTATTATTAGCATGCCCATTTATACCACGTTATTTTTCAAGCATTACTAAATAATACATTTAAGTTTCGTGACTCCTATAACTTCTTTATTGCCGTACTTACGAAACTTGAATAAGGTGTATATTATATTTTAAGAAAAATGCATGAACGAAAAGCAGAAAATTGATTGGCTGGAACTGTTCCGGAAAATATGTGCTTCCAGAAGGCTGCTTCTGAAAGTATGTGGCATTGGCGCTGTCGTAGGGTTAATTATTGCCCTTAGTATTCCCAAAGAATATACGGCAAGCACGCTTGTTGCCCATGAAGGAACCCGCAGTCGTTCTTTTTCAGACATAAGGGAGTTGGCAAATATCACCCCCGGCATGAGTGCCTCTATTGCGACCGACCGGGATGCTCTTTTTCCTTCCTTGTATTCCACCATCGTCCGTTCCACCCCCTTTCTGCTCCAACTCTCCGATGTTGAGGTACGCAGACAGAAGGACAGTACCGCAATGCCTCTTGCCCGATATCTGAAGGAACACCAGAAGAAACCGTGGTGGAAAGCTGTCACTTCCACACCGTTGCGACTGATAGGGTGGTGCATATCCTTGTTCAGAGAGAAACCGGAGATGAATCATATCGGGAAAAAGGAAGAATCAGCCCTTTTACAGCTGACCCGTGAAGAGGCTGCCATAGTCCGTACTATAGCTTCCAGAGTCAAAATAGAAATAGATAGGAAGAAACGGGTGATATCTATAACTGCTACGATGCAGGACCCGCTAGTGGCGGCTATTGTAGCCGACACCGTGCAAGCACGCCTGAAGGCGTATATGACAGAATACAGGACAAACAAGTCGCGTAAGATTCTGCAATACAATGAAAAACTATGTAAAGAGGCGCAGGCCGAATATCGCGCGGCACAGGATAGATATGCCCGTTTTGCGGACGCTAACCGAAACCTGGCGCAACTGACCTCACGCGCTGAGCGGGCACGCTTGCGCAGCGAGATGGAACTGGCGCAGTTGGCTTACAATCGGTCGGAACGGCAAGTGCAGGCAGCCAAAGCAAGAGTGAGAAAGGTAGCTCCGGTGTATACGGTCATACAACCTGTAACGGTTCCGCTGCATCCCTCGAAGCCCAATAAATTGCTTATTCTTGCAGGATGTATCCTGCTGAGTGGCGCAGGTGGCATAGGGTGGATTTTATTTGCAAGGGACTTTATTCGGAGGATTAAAAAAAACGAACAATACGTAAACCGATAATAGATGGCAAATGATTAAGAAAATAATTCAACTGCTGTCGGAACAGCAACGTAAACGGGGCATTTGGGTCGCTCTTTCGGTATTGGTGCGTGCCATACTCGACTTTGCGGGAGTAGCGGCGCTGGTACCTATATTACTGGTAGTGATGAAGCAGGACGGTGGGCGAAGCAATATGCTGGCACTTTGCGGTGCGGTGTTACTGTTCGTGATGCTGAAGAATGGTGTAATTGTGCTGCTGGCACGTCTTCAGAGCAGTTATCAACTCAATATATATCGTGAATTCAGCCGTCGGATGTTTGTCAACTACTACCGTCGCGGACTGTTTTACCTGAAAGAGAAAAGCAGCGTGCGGCTGGGGCACGAGGTGAACTACGTCTGTTACCTGTTCAGCTCATGCGTATTGGCTCCCGTTTTCCGTATGGCGGGAGAAGCAGTACTGATAATATTGATGGTAACAGCGCTCATTATTTGGGAACCGCTTCCGGGACTCCTGCTTTGCGGAGCGTTCCTCCTCTTGTCTGTACTGTATGTCAGCCTGGTCAGGAAGCGCCTGCGTGATTACGGCATGGAAGAGTTGGAAGCCCGTAGAAAGCAATCGCGTACAGTAATAGAGGCTTTCCGTGGATATGCGGAGTTGGAGATCGCTCAGGCTTTCCACGCGTCTCTGGCTTCTTTCGATCAGGGAATGGAGTTTATTGTTCGCAACCGCTTGCGGACGGAAGTGTACCAGCTTTTTCCATCCTTTCTTTCGGAAGTAGCCGTAGTGGGAGGGCTGGCCTTACTGATAGGTACGGGAAACGGGAACCTGGGATTGATGAGTGGTGTGTTTGCTGTGGCCGCTTTCCGGTTGATACCAGCCGTAAGGGGCATTCTGAACAGTTGGGTAACACTTCAGAATGCTTCGCATACCATAACGGTGGTGGACGAAGGTATCAGTGACGAACCGCGGCAGGATGCGCAAAGTACAACGTCTTTCACTTTTAAACAGGGCATTACGCTACGGCAGCTCGGTTTTGCCTTCCCCGATGGACATACGCTTTTCAACGACTTGAATCTAAGTATCAGCTGCGGAGAACGGATCGGAGTACGTGGAGCAAGCGGATCAGGGAAATCGACACTCTTCAATCTGATGCTCGGTTTCTTTCCGCCTACCTCCGGTGAAATACTTATAGACGGGCAACAGCTGACTGCTGCCAACCGTAGTGAATGGCATAAACTGGTGGGATATGTACCGCAGGAAATATTTATAATAGAAGGCACACTTGCCGACAATATAGCACTCGGACAACCACAAGCTGACCGGGCAAAGGTGATGCAGGTATTGGAACAAGTGCAACTCCGAGAATGGGCAGATGAATTGCCGCAAGGACTGGATACGCCGTTAGGTGAATATGGCAGCCGTTTATCCGGTGGCCAGAAGCAACGGATCGGTATAGCACGAGCTCTCTACAAGGAGGCTGAAGTACTGTTCTTTGACGAAGCTACTTCGGCTTTGGACAACAAGACAGAACAGGAAATCAACCACGCCTTGGAAACACTTTCACTGCAACACCGGGAGCTGACACTGGTTGTCATTGCCCATCGCGAAAGCTCGTTGGCTTTCTGTGACCGGATATTCGATCTGGATATCTGTGATATAGTAAGTAATAATAAAGTATAAAGATAGAAATAAATGAAACAGGATTATTTGATAGCCGGACACCGTATCAGGGTGGAAGGTGACAGGCTGGTACAAGCAGTAGATGAATTGATCGGCTTTGCCCCTTTTAAAGTGGTGGCAGATGATGTTCCCCTTTGTCGTTTTATAGAATCTTCTGAAGAAGCTCCCACATTTGAAAAGGTGCTCTATACAAATGAGATAGACGGAATTGTCAGCCAGTTTGGCTGTTACAGCAATGGTTTCCTCTTTGTAATGATACCTCCCAAAGGTGAAAAACTAGAACTTTGGCTGGATGAAAGCAAACAGGTGGCCAGTTTCAAGGGTAATTACCAACTCCGGTTACTCCGGTTTGCCTGCTGGATGGCTTATGGAGTGGCAACCGTGCCTTTTCAGACAGTAGCCATTCATACCAGCACCATTGTGTGCGAAGGTAAAGCAGTGCTCTTTTTGGGAGAAAGTGGAACAGGAAAGAGTACGCACACCCGTTTGTGGCGAGAGCATATAGAAGGAGCTTTCCTACTGAATGACGACAGCCCCATCATTCGTATTATCGATGGAAAGCCATGGGTATATGGCAGTCCATGGAGCGGGAAGACGCCATGTTATAAAAATGAAAGTTATCCATTGGCTGCCTGCGTGCGGTTGTCTCAAGCACCTTATAATCAGATAAAAAAGCTTAGTATAGCCCAAGGGTATGGTGCGTTGCATCCTTCGTGTCCACCTAACTTCGCTTACAGTGATGAGTTGTATGATTATATCAGCGATTTTCTGGGTTCCCTGCTTTCTGCCGTACCCGTTTATCATCTGGCCTGTCTGCCCGATGCGGCTGCGGCACACCTTTCTCATGATACCATATTGTAAACATGC
>NZ_QRKI01000037.1:0-249 GCF_003471885.1 Bacteroides sp. AM16-24 | reverse complement strand
GCTGCGGCACACCTTTCTCATGATACCATATTGTAAACATGCGAAAAATAACGGTATCCAATGATTTTTTTGCCGAAGCAGCCGAAGCTTTGCGACAGGGGCAGACGGTAAAGCTGCTTATTGGCGGGCAAAGTATGTATCCTTTTATCAGAGGGGGAATAGACCTGGTGGAAGTAGTCCCTTGTCCTCCCGATGGGGAACTTCCTGCCTGGTGCTGCCCTTTTTATCAGTGGGAAGGTCGGTATATGA
>NZ_QRKI01000036.1:4484-8234 GCF_003471885.1 Bacteroides sp. AM16-24 | reverse complement strand
GTATAGCAAACCCGCATTTTCAGCCTGCAAAGTAAAAAACAAATTTCCTAAATTCAAAAGAAATCGTTATTTTTTTATTTTTTCGGTAAAAATGAGCCGAATTCTTCTTTATCATGAAATCTCTTTTCATCTTACATGCTTTTGCGAGCCAAAGGTAGAGATTTTATTGACATCCGCAAACAAAATAAAGGATTTTTTTTATGCTTTTCAGTGAAAATGTATAAATGCAAAGTAATTTATAGCTTCCTTAGACTTTTTTATTGAAAAAGAGAGGGGGATTCTTGTTTATACATCACCATAAAAATGATAATTATGAAACAATTACAGCTAAAATCAAAAGAAGAAAAAGGTTTGAAGATAAGATTCAATTTGAAACAAGTCAGAGAAAAGAATAAACTGACGCAAATCATGCTTATAACGACCGTTAATAAGAGAAGAATCAGAGTCTATACCAAACTCCGTGTAGAACCCAAGTATTGGAACCGCGAAACTTATCGGTGTTTCCAAAATGAAGGATTGAATATTCGTGAGAGGCTACGACTGAAACACATCAACGAACAGATTGACAATCTTGTCATCTCTTTGTATGAAATGGATGAAAGGCTTGCCATGAAAGGTGAGTATCTGTCTGATTCTACAGTCCGGCAGGTTGTTGATGAACACCAGCAGAAAGAGCATCTTTTACAAAATCCGATTGCTTGCCTGAAAAGGCTTGTGGGAGAGTATGAAAAAAGCGTGAACCGCAAAGGAAGACGCGGCATCGAAAGCACTAAGGCTACTTATCTCACTGCTCTGGGGCGTTTGGAGGACTATGACAGACAAAGGAAAGTGCCGATCTGCTCATTTGATGATTTTAACAAAAAGTTTTTTGTGGATTTCACCAATTACTTGTATGGATACAGTTATGGAAAAAGCAAGAAACACTATACACAGAACACGATTATCAACACTTTAAAAGTAATCAAGAACTTGCTGCACCGTGCATACGACAATGAGATGACAACGAACAACTATTTCTTGAAGGTTCAAACCACATTGCCTTCCGATTCAAGCGAGCAAATTTATTTGCAGGAAAAGGAGATTCAAAAGCTCTCCTTGGTGAAGACTGAGAATGACGAAGAGCATGCGGTGAGAGACGCCTTTATCATTGCGTGCTATACAGCATTAAGGATCAGCGATATTCAGCAACTGAACAAGGCAACCGTACGGAAGGGAGTGATATCGCTTTACCAGAAAAAGACAAAAGAACTGGTGGAAATTCCTATTTTGAAGGAAATAGCGCCACTCATTACCTATTATCAACAAGTGGGATTTCCCGTTATAGACAAGGTGAAGGCGAACAGAACCATCAAGGCTCTTGCCGCGCGGTGTGGCATTAACGAGTCTGTCAGCCGTAAAGAGTTCCGTGGGGGAGAAACTACCATCGTAACAATTCCCAAATACGAATTGATTAGCTTTCATACAGCACGCAGGAGCTGCGTGACCAATCTCTATAAACGCGGATACCCGGTAAGCTACGTGATGTCGCTTTCCGGCCATCGTTCTTTTCAAGCATTTCAGCGCTACATGAGGGCATCGAGCAAAGAACTGATGTCTGATTTTGTCCGCTTGCTGAGAAAAGAAAAAGCAATCTTGGCATAGAATCCGAAAAATAATTAAATAAATAACAGTTAGTGTTATTTCAATCCTCCCCTCTTCTCTCTTTTCAAACAACTCCCCTTCAAAGGCGTATGCATGCCTTGCCCAAAATCAAACCTGTATTCATTTCACAAAAATATCTTACTCGATATGGAACCCATGCAGGTTTGACCGGGAGGGGTCTCTGCCGACACCTATAATAATATACTTATTGGTTTGGAAACGATAGCCTCTTTCTTGTCCGTTTGCCAGATAAAATCTTATATATATAATAGGTATAACATAAATTATCTGATAAACACGATTCAGGTATATACACAAAATCCTTCCCTGCCATTTCAAACATCAAAAGGACTCAATCAAAACAAAATAATTTATTTCCTTGATTGTAATAGCGCCTCATTGTCCGTCATGAGTAATAGCAGATTATCAATATTCCCCGAAATGTAATAAGAAAAACTATCCTATAATTCCGCAGCCATTTAAAGCATCCATCCATTTCCGGGCATCAGCCAACGCCTGGTCTTGAGGAATATCATAATGATTCATTAATATTTGTGCGGCATCTTCCAAAGAAAAATCTCTTCCTTGCAGTTCTTTCCAAAGAAGCAATGCTGTACTGTTAAGTGAAATAACCTTAGTCATATCGGCTTGCGACTTTCCTTGTTCGACGATCAAGTTTTCACCTGCAATTTCTCTAACTCTGTAATTTTCTTTAATTCTCATTACGATAAATATTAAATTGATCTTTTAAAGCTGCAAAGGTAAACATTCTCTTTTGAAATCCATACTGGAAAATAAAAATTCGGAGCGACCACATCAAAAACCCGGTCATTCCTTTCAGGTATTTGAACCAGCTACCCAGATGATGAGCTAGTAAAGAGCAGCTTCCAAAAATGTCATGCATTGTGCGACCGGATTCTATCTGGGTCTTTTAAGGAAAACTTCTGCCGGCAAAACACTTATTTCGGTAACTCCTTATCAGAAATGGGGATGTGATACCTGACTTCGCGTGATAGGGCAAAGTTTGTATGTTTTTCATCTTAATCATTTTGCAGTAATGAATGTTTTTATGACTAAAGTCCCAAAAGTAATTAAATCTGTATTGCTTGGCTTTTGTATGTTAATTTGACTTTGAAATACAGGGTATGAAATAAGATTAGGGGGCTGGTCAATAGATTAGAGGCTTCAAGATTATTTTAGGTCAAAATATTATACAATATATTAAATGCCTGCAAAATGCAGAAATATGATTAATGAATGGAGCAAAGCCCCCAAATCATTCATTTGGATTTCTGGTGCATTTTTTATACCACTCCTTTTTTCTTTTGTTTCCTAATATTCGGTATATGCCTTTAAAGACAATGTGCAATCTATTGGTGGAATAAATGTTTTCTTCCTCACTTCCGAAAGGAACCGAACCGGACTTTGGCCATACCTGGAGTGTATCTGAGCCGTATTTGCTCCGTAGCAAATTCGGTTGGAGGTACTCCTATGCGGAGATAATACGGAGTTGGTACGGGCTTGATCCCTATTTGATACGTTTCTGACAGAAGTGAAACCAGCGGCTAATTCTGCCAAAGGGCACATGTGATAAGTGAGAAGATGCCTTAGAAGTGGAGAATATGGTCAGTGCGTAAGGATGATGGATAGCCTCAAGAATATGAATCACTCATCTTCGTGATACGAACCAATAGTAAACAGATATATAGCGGACGACAAGGGAACTTTTAGCATTATTCAATGCAGGTCTACTTTTTAATGTTGGTGTCTGAAAATGGTGTCACGCTTATCTCTTGTAATAAGTTGCTTCTTTATTTACAATCTATAGTTTGTTGAAAATAAGCAACTTACAACCAAGCTTTCTTATAGGTGAGGTGCTAAAAAGCAGTGTCAATATATTTAGGTGACGAAATTTGCTTTTTATCAATGAGCTTGTAAGGAACTGTATACCAGTGTATTTGTCCATTTTTTGTGCACTCTTGGGGAAATCTTTTTTCTATATTGGAGTGTTTTTGATATTGTGTAACATGAAGATAATCAAGGGAATATGAGTCTGATTTATTTAGGAAATTTGTTTTTTACTTTGCAGGCTGAAAATGCGGGTTTGCT
>NZ_QRKI01000036.1:0-4474 GCF_003471885.1 Bacteroides sp. AM16-24 | reverse complement strand
TAGGAAATTTGTTTTTTACTTTGCAGGCTGAAAATGCGGGTTTGCTATACCTATATATCTATCAAAGAATGCCGGACTATCACTCAAAAGATAGGCTTGATCCTTTTGATGGCGATTGAAGCAAGCATGTTATCGGTTGATAATAAAGAGACAATTTTAATATTACTAACAATTTAAATTTTATGATTATGAAAGTAGAAAAGGAAATGAAGTACGAAACTCCGGAAGTGGAGGTTTTAGAGGTAGAAGTAGAAAAAGGCTTTGAAGTCAGCCTGCCTGAACCCGGTGAAATTTAAATGCAACCAAATAAGAGAATCAATGTAGACAGTATATAGATTCTTTGATGGGTGTTTGACTCAACATTAAAACAAAAAAATAAAAATGAAAATGAAAACAACAAAAATCATCTCAGCATTACTACTGCCTGCACTCTTCGCGGCATGTAGTGATGACACGTTCGAAGGAAATTCTATTCAGAATAACGAAGGACAATTAGTAAAGGATCTTTCGATTATTACAGGTATTAACTCCGGGACAGACGCGTCTACAAGAAGCGGATTTGCGGGAGGAGAAAAAGGTTTCTTTGATAACTTCTATTTTGAACCAGCGTTTGATTCGAACGATTTGGACCTAACCGATAACTCAGAAATTAAAGGTGACCAAGTAGGTCTTTGCTTACCTAATCCAACCGGAAACGGAAACGTGCTGACGAATGTACCGTTCTATATTGCCGGATATCAGGCAATACCTGAAGAAGGTAAAGCTGCAAAGATTTTCTCATTAGTAGCTAAAGCTACAGGTAATACTTTTTACCTAATTGAAGGGCAACAAGATGCTGATGCATTTGATGGAATAGAAGGAGATAATGCTAGAGCGAAATTTGAAACTATGGTTACCGCCAGAAAGGACGCTGTTCCTGTTGCTGGAAAAGTAGATATTACCAAGAGTGTATTCAAAACAGTTGCCGGTGTTATGACAGGCAATTATATCTTATACTCTCCATTTAATAAGGTATTTGTGGATCCTACCAAACCGCTTCCGGCTGTGGAGCTAAAAACGATTCAGACACAAACAAAAGCTGCTATAGCAAGTACTGCCAATATAGCAGACCACGTACTTGGTATCAATTTGTTTGCCTATTCAAAAGCTCCATTTAAGGTGGATGGGACAAATAATGCCGCTAAGGAAATGAGCATGACTCCGGCAGCGTATTTCTTCCAGTTCAAGATCTACACATCTGGTACTCAAATAGATAAATCTAGTGATAAGATTAAGTTGATTACGGTTGCTACTGCTGATGATGCAAAAGCTTTTGCTAAAACAGGACATGTACAGGCCGGTGCAACTAATAGTTTTATTGCTGATGCAACTACTGCTGCAGATATGATTGGTGTTGATTTTGGTACAAATATCAGCACAATACCGAGTGCAACTGCAGAAACTAAGAATGCCGATGCTCTTAGCGTTTATTTATCAACTTATCCTGTAAAAACAGCTTTGGCCGGAAAGGATATCGTTGTAAAACTTTACACTGAAGGGGGAAAAGTTGCCACTATTACTAAAGCTGCCGCAGGTTCAGCAATTGTAGAGGGAGGAACTGACTATTGGAATATCGACCTGAATGGAGTTAAGTTTGAAGAAGCAGACAGGTTGGTTTACAATACGGCAACATTGGAAGCTGAATTACAAGGGGCTGCCGGTACTTTGATTATGAAGAATGATATTACAACTACTGTTGCAGCAATAGATCATGCATTCACCATCAAGGGAGAGAATTATACTCTGACACTCAATAACGACATAACTCTAAATGATAAATGTAACTTCGAATGTAAGACTCTTATTCCTGCTGGCAAAACGCTTACTGTGAAGAAAGACGCAACATTCGCAACATTGGACAATAAGGGAACTATAGCATTCGGAACAGATGCAACTACTCTTACTGCTACAACTATTAATAATGAAGGAACCATAACAGTATCCGGTAAAGCCACATTGAAAGCTACTACCATCAATAACAAGGCTGTTAAAACAGCTGCTGCAAAATTGACAGTAGCATCTGACAATCAAGGGACATTAATGGCAACAACAATCAATAATGCGGCGGGAGTTGTGAATAAGAATGATGCCAGCAAAACAACATTGGACGGTGAAATTGAAATCAATGGTGCCGTAGCCAACACTAAGATTGTAAATGCCGGAACTTTGAAGTTGGAAGGATTGAGTTTAGCATCTACTGTTACTGTAGAAAATGCCGGTGAATTTAATATCGGTAAAAATGGTCAAACGACACGCTTGGATGCGACTATTGTTAATGATGGATCTGTTAATATCATCTCAAATAGTGTTGCAGACAACTATGGAAAGATTACTAATAATGGAGAAATTACAAATAACGGTGTCTTTACGCTGTTGGGAAGCGGTCAATTGATCAACAATGGACTTATCAGTGACTTAGGTACATTCAGCGGTTTGTCCAGATTGACTAACAGTGCTGATGCTCAGGTGATTCGTGCGGTAGACGGTTTGACTAACTTAACGCCGGCTCTTGCTGAAGCAAAGATTACTGCAGTCAGAATTAACGGAGATGTAAATACTGGTACATCAGCCATTACCACCGATAAGACCATCTATTTGAATGCGAATTTAACATTGCCGGTGGCTGCCGATAAAGTTTCTACAATTGGTAAGATTGTATTTGAAGGTGCAAATAAAGCATTGACAGGTAATGTTAAAACCAACAGTATCGATGTTAACAATAATGCCACTATCAAGGCAACAAGTAATGTTGTAGTTGATGGGGACATTACAATAGCAAAAAGCAAAACTTTGACCGGTGAAGCCAACTCTTATACAATCTGTAATGACATTAAGGGAGAAGGTTCAAAAGCAGGTACTATCTACGTAAAATAATTATCTTAGTAAAGGGAAGTTAAAGTAGAATATTTACTATCCTTCATATTAAAGGAGATGTGTCTGAAAACAGTCACATCTCCTTTTTTTATGTTTGTTCAGCATGGGTATAATTCTGAATCAAGACAAATGAAACGAGGACTGCGCGAAACAAGCATTATTTTTTCCCAGTTAGGAAAATATTTTTTTCCAGTTAGAGAATTTATCGGGGTCGGATTTTTATTTCTTCACCACTTCATTTCTGAACGTTACCCAATCAGGGGCAGACGGTTGAGCTTTTTATTTTTGGTGAGGAAACTTGTCTCCTATTTGCAACTATTTCCGGGTCTTCATGGCATTTGCCATCATTTTTGTTACCTTTGCTTTGTGGAAACATTTAAAACCGGACAGTTATGAAGGCATTACCCTATGGAATATCAGACTTTCCCCGCCTCATGCGCGAGGATTACTACTATGTGGACAAGACGCGTTTCATCGAAATGCTGGAACGGCAACCTCCCTACCTGTTTCTGATCCGTCCCCGCAGGTTCGGTAAGTCACTGTTCCTAGCCATGCTGGAGGCATACTACAGCATCGACTATGCCGACAGATTTAAAGAACTGTTTGGCGAACTGTATATCGGACAACATCCGACAAAGCGGCATAACAGCTACATGGTTCTGCGTTTCAATTTCTCTGCAATCAGTTCGAAACTGGAAGATGTGGAGTGTTCGTTCAGCGAGTATTGCTGCATGGTGATGAAGAATTTCATCCTGAAGTACGAACACCTGATGGGCAATGATGTCTGGAAGGTTGTCAATCCGGATGAGACCAATCCCCGGCAAATGCTTTCCGCCCTCAAGGAGTATGTCAGCCGCACGGATTGCCCGCGCATTTACCTGTTGATCGACGAATATGACAATTTCACCAACACCATTCTTTCTTCCTACGGGCAAGAACGCTACCGGGAAAAAACACATGGAGAAGGTTTTATTCGTGGGTTCTTCAACAATATCAAAGACTCTACTTCCAATGCGGGTGCCGCCGTGGAGCGTCTGTTTATTACAGGTGTCAGCCCCATTACGATGGACGACGTGACGAGCGGTTTCAATATCGGTACGAACATCAGCATGCTGCCGGAATTCAACAGTGTCATCGGGTTCAGTATGGAAGAGATGCGGGAAATGGTTTCTTATTACAAGAGTGAAAGCGCTCTTCCTGCAGATATGACCGTGGACGGTCTGATAGAGACGATGAAGCCGTGGTATGACAACTACTGTTTCTCTTCCTGGAATTTAGATGAGAAGGTATTCAATTCGGACATGGCACTCTATTTCCTGAACAGCTATCTTCTGCGGAAAAGAGCACCCGAAATGATGATTGACAGCAATATCCGCACAGATTACAACAAGTTGCGTCATCTGGTGCAGATAGACAAGAGGTTCGGTGCGAATGCCTCCGTTATCCAGCAGATTATTGCGGAAGGCAGTATCACAGCACAGATAGCCACTTCTTTTCCGGCTGAGAAAATGGCTGATACGGAGAATTTCAAGAGCCTGCTGTTCTACTTCGGGATGCTGTC
>NZ_QRKI01000035.1:7745-8487 GCF_003471885.1 Bacteroides sp. AM16-24 | reverse complement strand
CCGGGTTCTGCCCGGCATGGACGATAAGAGAACATTATTATGATACCAAAAAAACTTATCTAATTGTATTTTTTTCCCTTTTGTTTGGGAGGGTGTTTAGTAATTTATATATTTGCGTTTGTAGAAATTAATAGCAAGATGTGTTTTTGTGGACACAAAAACCAAATCTTGCCTGATAAATCAGGAGTTTAGCCCCCTCGCAACTTGGGGGCATATATTATTTAGTATCATAGTATGAAAGCAAATAAAAGAGATAGAATAGTGAAAGTTCGCTTAACGAATTTAGAATATGAAGAACTAACTAAAGCTTCTAAATCTAGCAAATGTATGTCAGATTATTTTAGACAGAGAGTCTTTAGGAAAGGAGTTGGTCTTATTGACCCTAAAGAATTTATTCGTTCGATGGATGAAATTTGTTTGGAAATGAAACGTATAGGAAATAATATAAATCAGTTGGCTAGGTATGTAAATATTCATAAGGAAGAAGTTAATCAAGAGGTTCTTAATGAGGTAGAAAAGAAAATGGCAGACTATGTAATTATGCAAGATAAATTGAATGTTACTTGGCGTAAGTTGATGTCAATCAAATAATATATGTATATATAATATTTATATATATAATTTTAGTGATAAAGACAGCGTTACTATTTCTTTTCCCTAAAGTTCCTTGTGTCGTTTCTCTCTATACCTGAATACAGGAAAACGGCTGCATCATAAAAGAAAAGACACCGACACCATTCAG
>NZ_QRKI01000035.1:0-7735 GCF_003471885.1 Bacteroides sp. AM16-24 | reverse complement strand
ACAGGAAAACGGCTGCATCATAAAAGAAAAGACACCGACACCATTCAGGAACTACCGCCCATCGGTAAAAGGATTGCATCTAATTGATACCTTTTCTGCCTGCACTGGAGAGAAACCGGGAAGGTATTTGATACCGTACTTTTCCGGGTTCTGCCCGGCATGGACGAAGAGAAAACATTATTATGATACCAAAAACTTTAGGGGAAAATATTATATATATAAATAATATATGAATATATAATATTTGTATATTTATTGTATGAATAAATTATATTGAAATATTCTTTTATTGAATATTTGTTTGTATATTTGCGGTGTGAAGTTATAAATATGGTAGTAGTAGTTTTAAAAGCGGCAACTTCTTTCGCTGGTATTGATTATAATGAGCGAAAGAATGAGGAAGGCAAGAGTGAACTTCTTGTTGCAGAAAATTTTGCTATGAATCCAGATAATTTGAAGAAGTCGGATTATATAGCTTATATGGAATCTGTCTGTAGGACTAATCCAGCGGTCAAGGCAAAACAATTTCATGCAGTGATTTCATGTAAGGGGCGTGAATATTCGGCAGAGGATTTGAAAAATGTAGCTTTGCAATATATAAATAAAATGGGTTATGGAAATAATCCTTATATGATATATTTTCATTCTGATACAGAAAATAATCATGTACATATTGTTTCTACACGAGTACAGAAGAACGGACAGAAGGTAAAAGATAATATGGAAGCTGTGCGCTCACAGAAAGTCATAAATCAAATAATGAATGTTGATTTAGCTTTGAAGGCTAAAGATGATATTTCAAAATACATGGAGTTTTCTTTTTCTACAGTGCAGCAATATAAGTTGTTACTTGAACAATCAGGATGGAAATTAAGAGAAAAGGATGGATTATTAATTTTGTATAAGGGTGGTGAAAAGCACGCTTCAATTCAATTAGAGCAGATAAAAGATAAAGCTAAACAATATACACCTGATGAAGAAAGAAGAAAACAGATAACAGCTCTTTTATTTAAATATAAGCAAGGACTTTCCTATACAGAACTTCAAACTTTGATGAAAGATAAGTTTGGTATAAATTTAGTCTTTCATACAGGAAAAGGACATACTAAACCTTATGGATATACATTAATTGATTATAGAAATAAGAGAGTTTTGAAAGGTGGGGAAGTTATGGATTTGAAGGAACTTTTAGTAGAGCCTAATAAACAAGCAAAAGTTGAACACTGTAATAGTATAATTAATCTTCTTTTGAAAGATGGAACAAAATATACAATGGATAGTTTCAAGAAATTAATGTTAGATTACGGTTATAGGTTTTCAATGAATGGCACAATATTTATAAATGGTGATGATAAGGCTTTATTGGTTCTTGATAAAAAACTGTTGAAAGAACTTAGATATAATAGCAGAGTGTATGAAGCAAATAAATTTAATGTTGCTACACTTAAAGAAGCCGAGTTGTTAAGTAGAATTTATCATGTGAAAAAAGATGATATTTTGATTCAAGAGCATATGGATAAAAAAAATACTGTCTATACTGATATGATAAATAGTTATTTGGCTCATAGTTCAGATTTACATTCTACATTAAGAGAAAAAGGAATTCTTTTTGTTGAAGATGATAATTTAGTTTATCTAATAGATAAAAAGAATAAAGTAATCGTAAGTACTGATGATTTAGGAATCAATATTATAAAAGATGGCTATAGTAAAGATAGGATTACTCTAGTTACTCTTGATAAGATGGAAAGAATAAATGTTGAACAAGATTCAGAACTGGCAAGGGGATTTAATCTGATTGATGCTATTTGTGATATTCTTAGCCAGCATATAAATGTACAGCAAGATAAATCTCCTAATAGGAAAAAGAAAAGAGGACAGCAACAAAATTAATAAATATAAGTAAGATATGATAATATTATTTGGGAATCAGAAAGGCGGTTGTGGTAAAACGACTAATTGCATACAATTTGCCAACTATCTAGTAGAAAAAGGAAAAGAAGTTCTAGTATTGGATTTAGATTTTCAGCGTTCATTATCGGATAGAAGAAAAGAAGATATTGCGACCTATGATAATGAACCTAAATATGAGGTTATACAAACCGATATATCTAATGTTGCTAAAATTATTAGTGATTTTACTAAGGTTGAGCAAGGAAATCTATTAATAGATTTGCCTGGTAAGATTGATGATGATGCTCTGGGAACTATTCTTAAAGCTGCGGATATAATAATATGCCCATTTAAATACGATAAATTTACAATGGATAGTACAGGTTTTTTTATCCAAGTGTTACAGTATTTAAATGTAAAAGCTAAAATATTCTTTTTACCTAACAATATGAGAACTGCGGTAAGATATGAAACAAAAGAACAGGTAGTTGATATTCTTAAGCAAGTTGGTTTTGTTACAGATGAAATACCAGCTTCTGTTGCTATGGAACGTATAAATACATTAGCAATTAGTAATGAGTGTATTGATAAGGTGAAGAATGCTTATGATTATATCATTCAAGAAGGAGCAATAAAATAAAATATTCTTTTAATAGATATTTGTTATAAAGTTATTCATTTATTGTATATATTTGCACATGGCTGATAAATTAAGGAAAAAGCAAAATGAAGGTATTTCTAGTGTTCTGGAAATAGCTAAAATGATAAGAGGTGAAGAATTGCATGGGAGTAGTATAAATGAAGCTCCTATTCAAGAAGCTAAATATGAAGTTGAAGAGGAGAAAGAACCACTTCATGTAGAAATGGAAACAACTTCTTCGGAAGTTTTTAATTTTAATGGCTCTAGTGAAATGGATTTGACGGACTTATTAGAGTACATTAAAGGAAAAAATTATAATTGCAAGGAAGTTCTATATGTTGATACAGATGTAAAAGAGGTGTTTGGGTTGCTCAAAGCTAAAGCCAAAATACCTATTTCATCTTTAGTTTCGTTTATTTTGGAAGATTGGTTAACTAAACACCGTAGCGACATAAGTTCTTTGATTAAGCAAAAAAAGAACCGTTTTCTTTAGTACAGAAAAAGGGTCGTTTTGTGAAACAAAAGATTTTTGGTTAGGCTATAGACCCGTCCAATGGGTTTTTCCTCATTGGACGGATATTTTAGATAGAAACAATAATTTCTTTAGGGATTCCTGTATAATATGCTATTTTTTCTACAGGAATATTATCTTCTCTCATTTTTATTATAATATCAATATTTTCTTTAGTAATAGAAGAAGGTATAAACGTAAATAAAATGTCTGACAATTTGCTTATAGCCTTAATAACTTTTTGTTTGTCAGATTCTTTTTTTAAGTCTATTTCACAGAAAGTTGAAAGTTTATCATGCAAAATAAGATAATATATTCCTCCTATTATTAGTGCAGATATAGTTACAATGTCAATATCTGTATTGGAGAATATGTTTGAGAATTTTTGGCATAAAGGTAACGTGTGCAATTCCCGTAGTTGAGCGGTACGTTGACTAGTTTCATTGTTATTAGCTAGTTCCCATTTTAGAAGTTCTTGCATGATTTTATTTTCTGATAAAGATTGAAATAAACCTACAAGAATGTTCATATATAGTGCTTTATCGTTACTAGATTGTTTTTGTGATTTTACAATATCGCTAAACCAATAGTCGTATTTTTTTACATACTCGTCAATGAACTTATTCAAATCATCATATCTGTTATAGAATTGTACAGGCTCAATTTCAGCTTGTCGCATAATACCTGTAACTGTTAGATTAGAAAATCCTTCAGTTTCAATTAAATGGGTTGCCGCATTAATAATGCTTTCCTTTATGTCTTTGGCACTTCTTCGCTTTCTCCTTTCTTTCATTATTATTTTATTTTTATGTTCTTATTTATATCATTAAGAGTATTGACTAAAGATTCTAATTGTTCAAGTTTATGCGTGGCAAGAACGCTGACCCTTAATCTTGCTTCTTTGGTTCTTACAGCCGGATATACAATTCCAATTGTAAAGATACCTTTTTCTTGCAACATTTTAGCAATTTCGTAAACCTTTTTATTATCTCTTATCATAATAGGAAAAATAGGGGAAACAGATTTTCCTATGTCGAACCCTTCTTCTTTCAACCGTTTTCTAAGATAGTTCGTATTTTCCCAAAGTTTGGTTCTTATTTGTGGTTCTTTTTTTATAATCTCTAAAGCTTTTAGTATGGATGCTGTGACTTGTGGGGTAGGGGCTGCTGAAAACACATTGCTGTCCGCATAAAATTTCAAGTATTGTATTATCTTCTTCGAAGCTGCTGCAAATCCCCCTACGCAACCAAATGACTTGCTGAATGTGCCAGTAATAATATCAATTTGACCTAAACAGTTATAGTATTCAGCTGTTCCTCTGCCATTGGCTCCCATTACTCCTATTCCATGTGCATCATCTAACATCAGCATGGTTTCATAAGTCTTGCAAAGAGTAATAATTTCCGGAAGTAAAGACAAATCCCCATCCTGGGAATATACACCATCTATTATTACAAGTTTAGTTTGATATTGCCCTTTGACTTCTTTTAGTACCTTCTCCAAATATTCTAGGTCGTTATGCCCAATTCGTTTTATATTTGTTCCTTTTAGTCCAGCCATTGCGCTTGTGTGGATATAAGGGTCTATCAATGCAATATCATTTTGACCCAATAAGGCTCTTAGTATTCCGGCATTTGCTCCAAATCCGGAAGAAAATAAAATAGCTTCTTCTTGTCCTACAAAAGAAGCTATTTCTTTCTCTAGCTGTTGGTGTATGTCGAGATAACCACCTATTACTTGTGCAGCGCAAGCACCTGTTCCATATTTTTTTATAGCATCTATACCTGCTTGTTTAGTTTCTTCTCTTTGTGACATACCTAAATAATCATTAGAAATAAATGCAATAACAGGTTCGTTGAAGCCTTCAATTGCCATTGTTGAACCGATACCTGTATGTGAAGTTATCCAATAGCTTTTACATCCGAAATCATTTAGTTGCTCAATGTACTGCTGGAAATCATTTGCTCTCTCAATAGCATTTTTCCCATAGGATAGTTCAAAGTCTTTTAATGAATGATAAGTTTTTTCCATATTAGTATAATTTAGATTGTATATTGCAAAAATAGCAAATATATTATGTTTTTAAGCATTAACAGTGGAAAAAACAATATAATTCTTATATTATATACAATTTGTATTGTATATTTGCGATATGCAAATGCATTTGCTGAATAATTACTAACTTAAAAATATCGTTTTATGAGAAAACAAATTTTAATTTTATTAGGTTTCTCTTTTAGTCTTATTGCTTGTCAGCAAAACGAAGAGATTGGTTCTGTGGAGGATAATGCCAATCCAAACGAACTTACTACTAGAGCTGCTTCTATGAGAAGGGTTCCTACACAAGCGGAAAAGGATAATCTTAAAAAGGATTTCCCAAATTTAGATGTAAATAATATTTCTGTAACAGGAGAAGCAACAGGTACATATAATTGTATTGCTTATTCTATGGGGATAACTAACAAATGGATTGACCCAGAATCTTTTTACAATGATTTTATAGAACAGTATAAAAATGCTAAAACTTTATATGGTTCGTCTTGTAATTATGAACAGACTAGTACAGAAGGTAGCAATGCTACTGTTGATGGTTGGGGAACAAGTAGTATAGATATGACTCATGGAAGTGTTGTATATAGTAGCGGTACTTGGGAGTCAAAACTTGGGCGTTATTTGCGTATTACCCATAAAAGGAGTGAGCTATCTGGCACTTTGTATGGTAGAATTTTGGTTTCTTTTATCGAGAGTAGAACAAAGACTGATATGTCGGAGATAAAGGAACTTGCAAAACAGATAGCACAAGAAGATATTGAACTTTCTGATGCAGAAAAACAAGCTGTCATTGATAAAGCTGCAAATATTAATTGTGAGGTAAAGACTAAGTTTAACGATTTGTTTAATTCATGGAACGAAGAAATTTCAATAAATCCACAAACTAAATATAGTTCAAGTACTCTCGCTTATACAACATTACCACAGTTTAAAGAAATGCAAGCGATGGGTAAAAATATTATTCCGTTAATAATGGAAAAACTTTTAGATGAAGATAATTTCTTTTTGCTTCCTCTATATGATGCTATACAGACTGATTCTCAATTAAAAATAAGCTATAAGAAAGGTGATGCAAAGATTCTAGAAGGAGAACAGAATAAGGCTAAAAGAACAGTTCGTCTTTGGCTAAGTCTTTCGGGAAATTAAGTAAAATATAACTGACTTTTTGGGATAAATAGCTCTTAACGTAATATGCTGTAAGAGCTATTTATATATTTACCTAAAAGTTTTTGGCATCATGGATTTGTTTTCTCTTCGTCCTTTTGTATATGTGGCGTATTCGCGTGCGTCAGAAAGTAAATCTACGTGAACTCTATTGTGTATTTGTTTCTAAGGACATAATTTTAAAACTATATTTATGAAAAAAAAATTCTATTCTTTTTGGGGCGTAAGTCAATTATTGGTAGGAGCAATGACTATTGGTCTTGTCTCTTGTGAAAAAAGTTCTGAACTTTTATATGATTTTTCGGAAACATCAGAAAGTTCAATCCAGTCAAGAGCTATCTCTGTTGCTGACTCTGTGAGTCTGTTTTCTAATATAGATGAGTTTAAAAAAAAGCCAGAAACGAAATCTTATTCTTATTATCCTGAGACAGATGAATTTTATTCATCAAATATGTATGCTGTTAGAGAGCTTCCTTTTGCGTTGAAAGTCAGAGGAGGTGGAGTGGTTGGACAGCCTTATCTTTCTACTCAAGGAATGAGAAAAGAATTGATACTTTCAGCTTATAGTTCTTCAAAATTCTATTTAAAGATTTTGCCACCTAGTAGTGGAATACCATATTTGATTTATTCAAAGTCTTATAATAAGCCATTGGTTTGTGGTCAATATAACAATGACCCAAACAATAAACTTGTTTTTGTTTGGGACTCGGAAGATATAAGTTCTGGAAGTTGGGACCTTATACCATCAACATATAAAGGATATTTTAATATTGAAAATCAGACATATTTAGGAACGGCAGACCCCAATAATCCTTGGAGTGTGTTTAATTATTCTATAGAAGTAAAGAGTAATGGGCAGGTAGGGTATGCAAAATATAATAAGCAACCACAGCAAGAGTTTCTATTAGAGTTTCAGGATAAATTTAAAGTAAAAGAAATAGCATTTGAACCTAAAGCTGTAGTGACGGAATTAGACCCTGTTGTTGTGTATTCAAATGGTCAGACAGGAGCAGTTGCTGGACCATCAAATATTACAATTTATGCAAAAAAAGATGTAAAAGATACTTCTTGTTATACAGAAAAAGGAGCTTTGAAAATTCCAATGGCAAATGAAGAACAAATGTTTTTACGTCCTGCAATAATAGCCGGGCAATTTATTGCCCCTGGCAATTTTAGTAGTGGGGAAATGCCTGATTCAACAATATTTTTGCCTAGAGCTCCTTATACTTCCACAACGTATGAGATACCTAAAACATTATCGGTGACTATTCCGGTAGAAGTTGATGAGCCATCTTTAATTAAAGTAACGACTTATTTAAAGAAATATAGTGTAAAGGCTGACTATACTATTACTATGACTTATCGTAATGGAAATGAGGCTAATGATAGAGAAGTTAAATTTAAAGGTTCTTGGTATGGAATAAGCTGAATTCAACTTGCAAATGCAACAGAATTCTGATTAATAATTTGTTTAA
>NZ_QRKI01000034.1:5460-10673 GCF_003471885.1 Bacteroides sp. AM16-24 | reverse complement strand
TAACAATTTAAATTTTATGATTATGAAAGTAGAAAAGGAAATGAAGTATGAGGTTCCAGAAGTGACAGTTCTGGAGGTAGAAGTGGAATTGGGATTTGCTGCAAGCCCAGGAAGTGACGGTGAGGACCTGCCTGAAGGAATGTAATAATTCCATGAATTAAAAAAGATGCAAGGATAAGCTACTAAAGGATAAGCTGTTCCTTGAAACTCAATTAAAGAGTCCACTCTAAAAAGTCTTTTTGTCAAAACTTTACATCCTACAGACTCTTTTGGTAGGAGATAAAAAGCTACTTTTTGTAGCAGACTCAATGAATAAATAAACAAATTATCAATAAAAGTATGAAAACAAGTAAATTCTTATTTGTAGCTGCTTTTGCCGCTTCATTGCTTAGTTGTCAGGACGATACATTCGTCTCAAATAATGCAAACAGCAATGACGGACTGAAAGGCAAGCTTGTGAAATCCGGTCTGTTGGGCATTGGCTATGGTGCAGGAAATGCCGAAACACGTGCCTATTCGGTAGATGGCCGTTTTATCTGGATGCCTACCGCATTGAAGGCAGATGGTAGTATTGATGTCGATCCCATCACTGGCGCAGCAAGAAGTAACCAACGTATCGGTTTCTGCTGGACCGGTATAAACAATGAAGATCCAGAATACTCTGCTGCAACTTCATTGTCACAGAAGGTTTATACTAACTACGAATTTGAACACGTTGGCTGGCTGGATAAAAATGCAACAGGAGTGGAAAAAGAAGAATGCGCTCCGTTTGCATTAACCAATGGCGGGTATATTGTAGGTGAAACTGTAAATGGTGATGTTGCAACATGGCAGAGCAATCCCTATACAAGTACAAACGGCAGTGGTACCAACTACCAAACAAAAGATGATGGCCAATATGCTATAGGTGAATATGCAAACGGTGAGCTGAATCTGGGTAGCGGTTTGTTCAAGACCGAGAATTCTGACGTATTTGAGGGTGAATATCTTGTATATTTTCCATATAACGATGGCTTCACAAAAGGACAAATCCTAGCTGCGCAGCCTGATCATTTTGACATTGACGTAAATCTAAACCGTTTTACCACACTGTCACGTTATGCATTCTCTATCGGCCGCGTAAACCACTATGCCGGTGGACAAAGTTTGGAGAAGATTAGCACAAGAACATTGAGTAGTTTTGCAGGTGTGAAGTTATATAACTCAGCTATTAGTGGTACAAACAATATTAAGAAAGTTATCTTCTATGCCAATGAAACAGGATTCTTGTTTGAACAAGATTTGGATGCCAAAGCTTGTGTAGAGGCAATCACGAATAGCAAACCCTTAGGTGAAGAAGTATATTATAAGGATGGTACAACTGCTGTCAAAACGAATGACACCAATGCTATTTACGCTACATTGACTAATAATGGAACCGAATATGCCACAGTTTCCACTTCAGCTAATGGAAGCCTTAACAACGCACTCAAGGTTTACTTCCCTGTATTACCGCAAACTGTAAATAATCTGACAGTCGTTCTCATTAATGACGAAGACAAGACATATGCATATCAGGCAGGTGCAGTTAAATTTGAGTCAGGTAAAGACAACTCAATCGCTATCGATTTGAAGGGCGCCAATTTTGAAAGCAAATACATGGTAGTGGACGAAGAAACTTTGTTCTCGGCTTTGGAAAACATTAAATCGCATGGCTCCACAACAGAAACAAACACTATCCAGTTGCTAAGAAGTGTCAGAATAGAAGATGTGATGAGTCACGCACCTTATGTAGGTAACTTGGGCACTATGTTCTTTGACAAGGATATTAATATAATGACCTTCTGCAAGCCGAATGCAAAAGGCGAGGAAGTAGGTCTTTCTTTGGCTGCCGGACAGGAGATGTACATCAAGAGCATGGATGCAACAGGAGAGGCTAAATTGACCTTTAATGTACCGTTCACCGTTGAGGGAGCAGGATGCTGCGATGCAGATGTAGCCCGTCTGAGCGTAGGTAGCACTGCTAGCGGGATAGCCAACATTGAATTCACAAAGATCATTAACAACGGTGCCTTGGCATTGGCCAATGTAGCAGGAAAGAAAGCTACTATTAAAGTTGGTGAATTGGTGAATGCATATGACGAATGGGCTCTCGATAAAGGAAAGACTCTGGATGCCGCACAATTGTTCTTGTTGGGTAATACCCAATCAGATATTGAGATTGGAACATTAACTAACAAAGGTATGGTAACTGCAAGCCCTGTAACTGTAGGAAAACCAGGATGTGTTGTTAGCGGAGCTGGCAAGAATTGGACAAGCTGGAAGGATTATGTAGATGGGGCAATAAGTACATTAGACAAAACTAGCTTTACTATCCGTCCTGTTGTAGCTACTATCGAAACTTTAACCAATGAGGTTTCTGTCGGTACCAAAGATCCTACACTCAACAAAGGTGGTGAAATCAACATTGAAGGCTTTGCTGAACTCGTTGTTAATGCCTTGACCAATACAAGCGAAACAGCTATTATCAAGACTTTAAATGTTAAAGATGGTGAAGCAAATACCACTATCGACGGACGTCTGACACTGACAGGTGCTTCTACTAACAACGGTATCATTGACAACAATGGCGTTACGAACTTGGTAGGACAACCGATGCAAAATAACGGTTTGCTTATCGACCAGTTAAGTGGTCAGTTAGGTGGTCAATATATAGAGAACGGCACAGGAACTGGTCTTAGCAGAACTTATCATAGTCTGAAATATGAAACTGACCTGCCTGTGAAAGGTATGTATGTATCCAAAGTGGCAACCAACCAACGTCTGAACTTTACTTTGACAGATGAGGTGACAAGTGCTTCTGTTAATGTTATCGAGATTGTGGGTAGTGATGTTTCCTTCTTCAATTTAGAAAATGTTGATCCGAACAATGTACTTAAGGATAAGGATGTATATGTGGCAGCAGATGCTAAGCAGATTGCATTCAAGGCATTAGATTCAGCTGGTAAAGCTACGGAAAAATCCTTCGGTCATTGCGTAACAGTTCGTAGTAACAGTACATTGAACGTAAAAGATGGTTTACTAAGCACCGTAAATGATGTGAATGTAGAAGAGAATGCAATCTTTAAGGTTGACGCTAAAAATAATGCAGATAAATCTGAGATTACCATCGGTGGTGACCTGAACAATGCAGGTACTACCACTCATAAGGCTGACATCCTCACTGTAAAGAATGACTTGAACAATGAGGCTACGGCAAGTTTCACTAGTGATAATCGATTTGTTGTAGAAGGAAACGTTGAGACTGCAGGTATATTTGATTCCAACGGTACTCCCAACGCTGTGACAGGTAACTTTGATCAAACAGCCGGTAATACAACATTTGCATTTAAGACTACTACGACTGTTGACGGACAATTCAGCTGTGCCGCAGGAGCTTCCTTCCTTCGCGAGGCATTAGGAACAAGCGGCGATTATCGTGCTACAGTTAATGTCGGCGGCTTAGGAGAATTGAAGGGTAATAATAATGGTGGTGGTTGGCCTACTGTAAAGAGAAACTAAACCCCATTTTGTGAATAGGGCATTTATCCCTAATAACAATCCTGAAAACAGAGGGAAGATATTCGGAAAGGGAGTATCTTCCCTCTTCTTTTTTTAATGCTGCAAGATCGGTATAAGTACATCCGACAGACAAAAGTATCCGTTGTAACAGCTATTAATTTCCTAACTATAGTAATCAAATATGTAATGAAAGCTACCTTTTTCCATCTATTTCTTGTGGTTATATTACTTCCTTTGTTTTCTGCTTGCCGTAAATCTGCTCCTTCGTCTGCCGTTCAGAAAATACAAAATGCAGATATCTGTTTCAAGGATACACTACACAATTTCGGAATAATTCCCCTCTTGCAGCCGGTTGATTCATTCGACTTCATATTCACCAATTGCGGAAAGGATAGGTTGGTAATACTCGGAGTGGAAACTTCGTGTCACTGCACTAAAGTTTTCTACCCCCACATTCCCATAGAACCGGATGGAGAATCCTTCGTTCGGGTCATTTACGATGGACGGGAACGACAAGCAGAATACTTTAGCAAATCGATAAGGGTTATCACTAACGCAAAGAAAGAGTGTGTAACACTTGGTATTAACGGAAGATTGCAGTGAGGGAAAACGGAATGCCCCGACACCACCGGCAACGCGATGAAAAAAGATCGAGAAACTTAATATTTAATCTTCAGTTTACAAGTAATATACTTAGATATAGATGACGAATTATTCGCATTGAGTAGTAATTTCGTTATCGGTAGTTCGTAGCCTGTGGTGTAAAGGGAAGAGCCTGCTATATATCATTTGGTTTGTTATGTACAACTATAAGCCAAATGTCAAATTAGAAAACAGCTCTCTCTATGCATGTTAATCTGGATTATGCTTTGGGTTTAATTGCTTAAAATTCTTATTCCGTTATAGATGCATAAGGAGGTATGTTTTGTTTAAGCCTAAAATATAAAAGCGGTAAGCTAAATGCATATTCTCTATTGTATATCAGTTCTCAATATCTTGAAGAAAAAAATGGTATTGCTCTCTTGGAATAATAACTGATAATGATTTATACACAATGACAATTCGTTAAAATTATTAGTGTTTGATTGGGAGCTGCTTGTATTGGAGAAGCTATAATAGTACAATATACAGAATGGTTATCTTCCGGAAGAGGGTGGATTTGAAATCCGCTCTCTTTTTCGTGGTATAAGTTTTTCTATACCTCTTTACAGGAGGTTTGATAGTAAGACTTAATAGATATATACATTAGGTGCATTGAAAATGCTGTCTGAATAGAGATATCCCGGATCAGAATAGTTTTGCCTGATGATCCTATAATCATTATCCGGTTGTAACTTCATTTCTTGTCATTGGTGCCTGAATATGGTGTCATTACTATCTTTAAAAATACTCTATCTCTTTACTTTAATAGCGTCTTTATTCTTGAAAATAAGCAGGTTGCAGTAGTGCGTTGTTACAAAACAAGGTGCTAAAAAGTAGTGTCAATTTACTTGGAGAAGTAAAATTGCTTATTGGGAAATGAACTCGGAATAGGTTGTAGTTCAGCATGTTCGCTCAGATTATCAGGTTTCAACAGATTCTTTTATTGGGATATTTAGCTCTTTTATAAAACCAATAACGCTTTGTATATCAGCCAAATGCACTCATCGTTTATTTAGGAAATTTGTTTTTTA
>NZ_QRKI01000034.1:616-5450 GCF_003471885.1 Bacteroides sp. AM16-24 | reverse complement strand
ATCAGCCAAATGCACTCATCGTTTATTTAGGAAATTTGTTTTTTACTTTGCAGGCTGAAAATGCGGGTTTGCTATACCTATTATATATAGGAATGGCTAAGGTTCTTGTATAAGAGGCAGCCTGTCTTTGCGATAGGATAATAGGCAGCTAGCGGTAGCAGTAACTATCGTATTACCAGTTGATAATAAAGAGACTATTTTAATATTACTAACAATTTAATTTTTATGATTATGAAAGTAGAAAAGGAAATGAAGTACGAAGCTCCGGAAGTGGAAGTTCTGGAGGTGGAAGTGGAAAAGGGATTTGAGTTTTCAATTCCTCCCACAGAAGAATAATTCAAGGAAAAAGAATGTTATAATTAATAATTAACAAGAAAAACAAATGAAGAAAATTCTTTTTAGTGCAATTGTACTGGCAGGGATGGTGGCTTCTTGTACAAATGAGGAGTTCGAGAACCTGAACAGTAATGATGTGGTGAAGAACCGCACGCAGATTAACCTGACACTAACAGGGGAGAATGCTGAAACGCGCTTTATTCCTAATGGCCTTAACTTGGGCTATGAAAATAGTGATGGATTGGGAGCCGTATTGGTGGATAAGGGCGTAAAAGACAAGGATGGTACTAACGTTGTAGATTGGGATATTGTTGCTTCCCATGTAGGAAACAATAAATGGACATGGAACGAAAGCAAATCCACATTCACAACTAATGGTACGACTTCTATTGGTGCTTGGATGTTTTATTCACGCTATAACTCGGATATGACCACTAACCGGAACGGTGTGGAATACACTTTCCCGCAGATACAAGAGTATGCCCAAGATTTTGAGTGGATAGCCAATAATAATGTAAACTTTGTGGTTTCTCCTATCTATCGTGTAGATGGCTTTGAAGGCGAAAACGTGGAGATCCCAGTGAAACAAGCTTCCATCAATTCTTATGTGAAACTGAATTTACAACTTCCGACTACGGTTAGCCAAGTACAAAAGATTGTACTGACAGCAAAAGATGCAGGAGGCTCAGATGTAAAATTCCCGACTAAGGGACGGATTGACAACACAAAGATGCCTGTAGCCAATATGCTGACTGACACCGAAAACCCTTCTTATGACGTTAATTATGCGCTGCCTGGAAGCTTACCTTCTACTGTGGCAGAAAGAAAAGAGAAGGAAAGTGCCAGAGCTTATGCACAATTGGTAAATCAGAGGGGTTCAGATTATGACATTGACTTGGCGGAAGCAGAAGATGCAGGATTGGCCTCAAGCTTCTCTGTTATCACTAAAGCTGTGGGTGATAATACTGCAGGTTTCCTAGTTTTGGATTGTGTAAGCGATCATACTAACCAAAAAGCAAATGGTGTAACCGTAACTGACGGCAAATTTATGTCGTATATGGCTATCCCTGCCGGCATCTACAAGAGTATTACACTTTATGTATACACAGACAAGGGTATTTATAAAAAAGAAATTGCAGAACGTGATGCTGCTATAGATGGCAGTGCTCCCGATAAGTTACCGGCTGGAAAGAAGAGTATCGTGCTGAAACGTCAGACTCGCGTCAATCTAGCCAATCTGACCAAACGTGTAAGTGAAGTAGAGGATGCCGTGATTAAAGTGGAAGAAACTAAGACTGCAGCCGAAGTGGCAGCAGACCTTGGTGGTGTAGTTATCACTAAAACTGCCGACCTGATTGCTGCTATTGAAGGTGCGACCGACAAGAGTATTAACTTCCTTGTTGTAAATCAGCCTATACAAAATTTGGGTACCGACACTCCTGTTCCTGCCCACGAATCTATTATCAATAAAGCCGTGGCAGGTGCCGTATTGACTAAATGGGCAGCAGATGCACGCACCAATGTAACACTGAATTTCTTGAACCAGAGAATGATTATTGAAGGTGAAGAAGAGCCTTTCGACCTTGTTGGTATGAAATTTACAAAAGGTGCCACACTGATTTCTGGTAAAGTAAACCTTGCTGAAAGAATCTCTTTCGAAAACAATGACGATAAATTTATTGTGAATAGCGGAGCTACCGCCAATTTCACTAAAGGAACCAATGCGAGCGCACAATCATTCGCTGTTACCTCTAATTCTGAAATTGAAAACAATGGCATTGTAAACTTCGTGGGTTATGCAGATATCACCACTTTGACAAACAACGGCACAGTAACTGTAGGAACTTCGGAAGTTGCAGCTGGACTGAAAACTACTACTATCACTAACAATTCCACTTTCACCGTTAATAAAGGAGAGTGGGAAACAGGTGCTTTGACTAATGCAACTTCTGCCTCTATTTCCAATAGCGGTAGCGTTGATGTAACAGGTGCATCAACAAATAGTGGTTCTATCAACAACGATACTGATGCTGTTATAAACGTAGTTAATACCTTTACAAATAGCGGTACTATTACGAATGATGTTAAAGCTAAGATTATCTCCGGAAAAGCGGGTGCTAGCACTACGGGTAATTTGATCAATAACAAAACAGTTACCAATTATGGTGAAATGTACTGTTTGAATGGTAACCATACAATCAAAAATGTTGGAACCATCGAAGCCATTGATAAGGAAGAAAATGGAACTAAAATATCCATCTCACGTACATACATCACGGAAAATAGTTCAGTAGACGAAAGTTCAGTTGCGGCAAATGGCGATGTTACTCGTGGCGAAATAAAGATTTCTCACCGAGACATAGATATGACAGTGGCTAAGAAAGCTTTCCAAGGACGCATTTCTTGGCTTGTCCCGAGCAATATGTCTGCCTTGACACACAACAGTGAGGACAAATTCAACATGATTTACCTCGATGCTTCTTGCGATTTGTCTGATTATACAAACGCTAATGTGAATCATATTAAATATGTAACAGTGAATGAGAATGCCACCTTGCCAAAGGTAACATTGACAAGCCCTCTCATTGAATTTGTCGCCAACGAAGATGTGACGTTGAGAGTAGACAAGAAGGCAATAGCCATTCTGAATATTGCCGAAGGCAAAACCTTGACTGTTCCTACCAACAATATTGTCGGTGTTTATGATGTGGAGGAAACAGGTGTTGTAAAAGCTTTTGCTGATATCGTGAATAAGGGTACAATGCTGGTAGGTGGTAAGTGCTTCAGTAGTATTACGGGTTATCCTAGTGGTGTCTTTGCTTCGGGTTCTGGTAATGTTGACGAAGCGTATTTCTGGAGTCAAACTGCTAACACTTATAACTGATAAAGTACCACAGAATTATAAGCTCTGATAAAAAACTTTTTTATTGGAATCAGATTTTTATTCCACAAATCGGGAGGGTATTCGGTATGAATACCCTCTTTTTATGCCATTACCGGATATGTTCGTTTCCTGTATAAGCTTTGAGTCAGTAGCACTATCTCCTATTCCCCATCTTTATTGAAGAAAGCTGTTTATCTTCCGGTTTATTATTTGTCTATTGGAGAAAAATATTTCTCCAATAGGGAAAATAATATGCCCGTTTATGCCACTTCATTTCTAAACGTTACCCAAGCAGGGGCAGACGGTTGGACTTTTTATTTTTGGTGAGGGAACTTGTCTCCTATTTGCAACTATTTCCGGGTCTTCATGGCATTTGCCATCATTTTTGTTACCTTTGCTTTGTGGAACATTAAAAGCTGAACAGTTATGAAGGCATTACCCTACGGATTATCGGATTTCCCCCGCATCATGCGGAAAAATTATTATTATGTGGACAAGACGCGGTTTATTGAACTGATAGAGCGTCAGCCGTCCTATCTGTTCCTGATACGCCCCCGGCGGTTCGGCAAGTCATTGTTCCTGGCTATGCTGGAAACATACTACAGCATTGATTACGCGGACAGCTTCAAGGAGATATTCGGAGAACTGTATATCGGCAAACATCCTACGGAAGAGCATAACAGGTACATGGTTCTGCGCTTCAATTTCTCAGAAGTGAGCTCAAAGCTGGAAACAGTGGAGCGTTCGTTCAGCGAATACTGCTGCATGGTGATAAAGAACTTCATCCTGAAATACGAGCGTTTGCTGGGCAGCAGGATATGGGAAATCGTCAACCCTGACGAGACTAATCCGGAGCAAATGCTGGCTGCCCTGAAAGAGTATGTCAGCCGCACGGACTGCCCGCGCATCTACCTGTTGATTGATGAATACGACAACTTCACCAACACCATCCTTTCTTCCTACGGTCAGGAACGCTACCGGGAGAAAACACATGGCGACGGGCTCATCCGCGGATTCTTCAATAACGTGAAAGCTTCCACTTCCAATGCGGGTGCCGCCGTGGAGCGTCTGTTTATTACAGGTGTCAGCCCCATTACGATGGACGACGTGACAAGCGGTTTCAATATCGGTACGAACATCAGCACGCTTCCTCAGTTCAACAACATTATCGGATTCAGCGAGGATGAAGTGCGGGAGATGATTACTTATTACAAGGATGAAGACGCACTGCCGGAGAATATTACGGTGGACGGATTGGTGGAAATAATGAAGCCGTGGTATGACAATTACTGTTTCTCGGAAGACCGCTTGGAGGAGTGTATGTTCAATTCGGACATGGCACTATACTTCCTGAACAGCTATCTGCAATTGGGGAAAGCACCTAAAATGATGGTTGACAACAATATCCGTACCGATTACGGCAAGTTACGTCATTTGGTGCAGATCGATAAGACATTCGGAGCCAATGCTTCTGTCATTCAGCAAATTATAGCGGAGGGTAGTATCACAGCACAGATAGCCACTTCTTTTCCGGCTGAGAAAATGACTGATACGGAGAACTTCAAGAGCCTGCTGTTCTACTTCGGGATGCTGTCCATACAAGGTACTGATTTT
>NZ_QRKI01000034.1:334-606 GCF_003471885.1 Bacteroides sp. AM16-24 | reverse complement strand
TTCAAGAGCCTGCTGTTCTACTTCGGGATGCTGTCCATACAAGGTACTGATTTTGGCAGTGCCATTCTTGGCATTCCGAACCTGACTGTACGCGAACAGCTTTATACATATCTGGTAGAAGCCTATCGCGAAGCAAAAATGTTTGATCTGGACCTTTCCTCTTTTTCCGGTCTGGTGAAAGAAATGGCTCTTCGTGGCGAGTGGAAACCCGTTTTCCGCTTCTTCGCCCGCGAACTGGAACGTCAAAGTGCCATCCGTGAGTTCATTGACGG
>NZ_QRKI01000034.1:0-324 GCF_003471885.1 Bacteroides sp. AM16-24 | reverse complement strand
CTTCTCCCTCCTGATGCGAAAGAACTATTATTATGTGAACAAAACCCGTTTCATCGGAGTGTTGAAGCATCAGAGCACCATCCGTGAGTTCATTGACGGGGAAGCACATATTAAAGGTTTCCTTCTGGCTTATCTGGGGTTGACGCAAGGATATGTCATTCTCCCCGAACACGAGTCTTCCAAAGGTTATGCCGACTTCTACATGATGCCTGACCTGCTGCACCAGTCGGATATTGCCTACAGCTATATTGTAGAGGTGAAATATGCCCGCCCTGATGCTTCTGATGCTGATATTGCTTTACTGAAGCGTGATGCGGCAGAGCA
>NZ_QRKI01000033.1:0-15969 GCF_003471885.1 Bacteroides sp. AM16-24 | reverse complement strand
TGAAACAACTTTTAAAGGATATCATAATTGACCAAAAGTCTTTCTTGCCAAGCGATTGTATAATTCAGGAAAAAAGTTTTTATAGCAGGTTCCAATGCCCGTATGCTAAGTAAGGAGCAGGGAACCTACCTGACCAGAATGCTATATTGCGATCGAGCTCTATCCTTTTTCATTTTCTGACTTCTTAAATTTTCGTGAACAGCAACATTTATTGGGTGATATATCCGGCACAATTGCGCGTGGAGAAATACAATCGGCTTTTAACGATTATTTAAAACAGGGTGGATTTCCTATTTATTTAAGGTCTGAAGATGGTATTGTTCTGAAAACATTGTATGATAACATTCTGTATAAGGACGTTATGGTTCGCAACCAGTTTGTAAATGAGCGTGAAATAAAAGAGTTGGTCTATTATACCGTCAGCAATATAGGTAAACTATTAACTTATACTTCATTGGCAAAAGTGATTGGAGTGAAAAAATCCCACGACAGTAAAGAAACTATTTGAAGTATATTGAAAATACATATTTGCTCTTCTCTTTATCTAAACTCGATTATTCTGTTAGGGCACAGCTCCATAATCCCCAAAAAGTTTATGCAATAGACAATGCCTTAGTGCCCCGTTTGGGCTTCCATTTTTCAGGTGAAGAAGGGCGCTTGTTGGAAAATATGGTTTACATAGAATTACGTCGCCGAGGTGGAGAAATTTTTTATCATAATTCAGGGAATGCCGAGTGCAATTTTGTAGTTCGTGATGGTTTTCGTGTCGTGCAGGCAATTCAGGCTTGCTGCTTATTGGGTAGTTCCGATATCCGTGAGAGGGAAATCCGCGGCATTCAGGATGCTATGGATACATACCAGCTTTTGGAAGGAACAATAATCACCAATAGCCATGAAGAAGAGATGAAGTACGGAGATAAAATGATACATGTTCTGTTGGCATGGAAATGGTTACATCTTTAATATAGGGTGTATCTCTTTGTGTAAGAGAGATTGTTTTTTTGTTGTGATAATTAATAATATTTATAAATAGCTATAATATGCAAACTTTGTAAATACGGTAAAAGTTTCAATTACAATTGATGTTTTATCGTATTTAGTTTTCTGACATCCTCTGATTTTGATCACTTTTCTATTGCTTATCCTCCGATTTTGTGTAATTTATCCCAAAATCATCCTCCGAATATATTTTTATGCTATCTTTGTATTTAGTTTGAAAACCTTCTGTAAGGTCAGCAAAGTATGTTACAATGAAATGGACTAAAGAATAATCAGTATGATACAAAGAGAAATATTAGCAAAACTGCAGGAATGGAAAGACAGTGAGTATCGTAAGCCGCTTATCCTTCGGGGGGCACGTCAAGTGGGAAAAACGACTGTGGTCAATGAATTAGGTAGAAGTTTTGATAATTATCTCTATTTCAATCTGGAAGATGAGAATACCCGCAATGTGTTCGAGTTTAATATGCCCTTAACAGATAAAATCAGAATGCTATTTGCTACAAGACAGCAGGTCAGACGGGATGGAAGTACCCTTCTATTCATAGATGAAATACAAAATTCACCTAAGACTATTTCCTTATTGAGGTACTTTTATGAAGAACATCCGGAACTACACGTTATAGCCGCAGGTTCCCTGCTTGAAACTGCTGTGGATATGAAATCGTCATTTCCTGTTGGGCGTGTGGAATACATGGCATTGCGCCCATGTTCATTCCGTGAGTTCATCTCAGCTGTAGGTAAATCTCATTTATTTCAGATTATGGAACATCCGGAATTTACCGTAACCATTCATAGCGAATTGATGTCACTTTTCAACCAATATACTATCATAGGCGGTATGCCTGAAATAGTGCAGAGATATGCCGATAAGGGAGATTTGCTGGCAATGGACGATATATACGAAACACTCCTGCAAGCATATCGCGATGATGTGGAGAAATATGTTTTTCAGAATAAGCTACAAGACGTGGTGCGCTTTATCCTAGAGATGGGATGGCGCCAAGCCGGTTCGTCTATTACGTTGGGTAATTTCATGGATTCCCAATACAAGTCGGTTGAAGTAGGAGACGCTTTCCGACTACTTGAAAAGGCTATGCTTCTGGAACTTGTATACCCCACTACATCCGTGATGGTTCCCGTTATGCCACAAATACGGCGTTCTCCTAAATTAATTTGGCTCGATACAGGTCTCGTGAATTATGCGGCTGGCATTCGAAAAGAAATAATTGGGGCGAAAGACATACTCGACATTTGGCGTGGCCACATTGGAGAACACATTGTGGCACAAGAATTACTTGCGTTGAACTATAAAGTCAGTCAACGCAGGAGTTTTTGGGCTCGGGATAGGAAAGAGTCTGCTGCCGAAGTTGACTTCATTTATCTTCTTGATTCTAAAGTTTACCCCATAGAGGTCAAGACCGGGAATAATTCATCATTGCGGTCATTACATTCTTTTATGGATGACTCTCCTCTTGATATCGCAGTTCGAGTATGGTCCGGGCCCTTTTCGGTGGATGAGGTTTACACTATCCACAAAAGGAAGTTATTCAGACTTATCAATTTACCTTTCTATCTTATATGCAACATCGAGCAAATACTGCGGAATATTGAGGCTTAGTTTTTTTGTTAACAAGATACAACAGGCGGAAACTCAAGGAATGAAAATATTTGAAATTGAAGAAAAATATTATAATGAGGTTTTAGCAGGAGTTCGGCAATCTCCTAGAAATTCTGGACAACTATTCTAAAGATGTAGCCACTATGGATGAAATGCAGGATGGAAGGGATCATCCGGTAAATGCACACTATGCATTTACCGGTGAATCTATTTGATTATTTAATAGTTATATCTCCATAGGCCCAGTGGAAAAGTCCAGCATTTCCACCCGCAACAATCATTGCAGCTAACGCGTCAAACTGTATATTACCACTTTCTATAACCCCAACTATATCGCCTACAGTCGGTTCCCCACTCTGGTTTATAGCTACATAGCGATAATTGCCGTATTTAGATTCAGCAACAATTTGTCCATCAGGAATAGTTACTGTACCTGCTTCCAAATCAAATATTAGTTTGACATCTGCTAATTGCAACTGCACACCAGCATCAGAACTTAGGCCACTAAGGTATGCAGTCTTTTCATCAGCGTCATCCGGATCTGGGGTGATTGTTACACTGATAGAAGCGGTTCCCTCGTTAAGCAGGTTATAACCAGACAACGTTTTACTTCCCAAAAATGCACTCAATCTATGGGAAGCAGTTTCAAATTGTTTTACCTCGGAAGTTATAAACTTATTGGCGGTCAACGCATAGGCACATGCATAATAGGTTGCACCCGGAGCAAAACTGGCAACTAAATTAGCTGAAGTTTCACTGCCATTGGCAACTAAAACGGTAGAATTAGTAGAAGTAGGCTGCGCTTCCGAACTTACTAAAACCCCATACTCTCTGATGGCAGGATTCCCTGTTTCACTCACATTTATCACAAAAGTTGCATCATATTTATTGACGGTAACGCTACTCAATGAAACAGACGGTGCTGTAATATCAGGAACTCTGGTGTCATTGAGTGTATCATCATTCTCGCATGCAGTATTTATCAGAGCGCATACTAGAAATACTATTATATTTAATTTCTTCATATATTCTTCAATTTTATATCAGATTACTTGAATTTACTTTCTGTAGGAGCCGGGTTTTGCTCATTAGCCGTAATAGCATCACTGTTATCCAACTCTTGCAAAGGAATTTGATAAAGGAAATACCAACTTCCGGCATCAATCGTATAGCGTGCGCTCTTTAAGTGGTTAGATCCAGCGTAGTTACGATCAATGCCTTTTTTCAGGCGTAAATGATCGAATAAAGAGAAGCCTTCACCCCATAATTCCAAACGACGTTGATGATATACATCATCTACTGTCACAGAGTTTAGATTCCACGATGGATCTCTTTGCGACATCAACTCCTTTAGCACCGTTGCAGCCCCTATATTATCACCCTTGTGCGCTAATGCTTCTGCTTCATTCAGAATCATTTCTGATACGCGCATATACACATAATCAGCTTCCCAGTTAGCTACTTTCTTGAACTTTATATTTGTATATTCTGCAAATTTCTGCTCTTGCGCAGTATATTCTACACCAGTGCTGGAATGCTTGAAAAGAAGTTTTCTGGAATCGGAGGCATTCATTGAGTCATATAAACGTGCGTCGATTTTGCGGTATTGCCCTGCATCACCACCATAACCAGCATCATAAGAACACATAAATGAAAAGAAAGAAGCAAACTTCGAAGTTGTTTCAGCTGTAATATCGGCTCCCCATATCCACTCTTTCGCATTGATGTTGTTGAATGCAGCATCAGCAATCAATTCGCTCGGTGTATATACACTATAGCCGGCACGAGCCTTGCGGGCATAAGTAATAGCATCATCCCAATTGTTAGTGACCAAGCAGATACGTGAGTATAACCCGGCAGCAACCTGTTCGTCAATCATTGTTTTGTTAGGACGTTTCCAACCTTGAAGCGCCTGCATACCAGCCTTGAAGTCTTTCTCTATCTGTTCATACACTTGGCGCAGGGGCGCACGACCGGCAACAGCTGACTCGGCTTCTTCAGGAGTCAATACAATGGGGACACCTGGAGCATCTTCATTGCCAATATAGGTCTGTTGATACATTTGTGCCAAATAAGCATGAGCAAACGCGCGATAAACCAGTGCTTCGCCCCGATAAGCTTTCAGATTAGAATCAGTTACGCTCTCACTGATTTTAGAGATAATGTCATTAGCCTTTCCAATTATCGAATAGAAAAAGTTCCAATAGAAATAAGGACGAACATATTGTTCACTCCAATAGTCTAATTGATAGTCATACGTGAACCATCCGCTGCCAGCGACTTCGAATGCAAGGTCTTCGTTCATTACATCTCCCAAATGGTAAATGGACATCAATCCAAAATCACCATGCATCGGATTATCGCTGGTTGCTTTTCCAGAAGTGTTATATTGAGCCGTGTAATTGTTCAATCCCAGCATTAAGGGTTCCACTACTTTGATAAGCGCATCCGGACTGGAAGAACCAATCTCATCAATTTCTTCTTTACTGGCAACTCCTGCATTCTCCGTATCGAAGAATGCGTCACCACAACCAGTCAACACTATGCCGACAATTGCAGAAAATAGTATTATCTTAGTAATTTTCATATATATTCAGTTTAGTCAATTATTAAAATTCAAGATTGATGCCAAATGATACTGTACGCATGGCTGAATAATTATAGTCAGTATCTCCGGTAATACTCTGACGTGGGTCAAATCCCTTACGTGCCGAGAGCAAGAAAAGGTTATCACCTACTACATAAAAACGTAGTTTTTCAATTTTAGCTTTGCTGATCCAACGCTTCGGCAGAGAATAACCAAATGTCATGCTACGCAAACTTAAATAAGAAGCCTTAGTTAAGCTACGATCACCACTAACTCCTTGGTCTAAAGAGTTTTCTTGCAAACGAGGTATATCTGTATAGCGATTCTCCGGAGTCCAGCGATTTAGAATGTCTTTATGCCAGTTCGTTCCAGCACTACCGGCACCCATAAATCCACTGTACAAGCTATCATATACCCAACCGCCAATTTGATATGCAAAATTAGCGGACAAATCAAAGCCGATGAATTCCAAGTAAGTAGAGAAACCACCATACAGGTCTGGAATCGGAGATTTGTCCAGTTCATAACGAGTGGCTAAGCTTGTCTTGTTTACGGTTTTCCGGCCAATAACATTGCCTGCCTCATCTTTTTCATCCGCCCAATAAAGAGCATCACCATTATCAGGATCTACACCGGCAAATTTATAATCATAGTAACTAAATAATGGTTTGCCAACTTTACGATAATACTTACCTGTAGCCCAACCTTCTTGTGGACGGTCAGACGGAAGTTCCAACAATTCATTCTTGTAGTAGGTCGCATTCAGTGCAACATTCCACTTGAAATTGTTTCTTCTGAATATGTCGTAATTCAACTCAATTTCAACACCCTGGTTACGCATACGCATTGAGTTTTCATAAATATTGGCTGGCATACCTTGAGAGGGAGGAAGAGGTTTGCTGTAGAGCAAGTCCCAAGTCGTTTTTCTGAAATACTCAATATTACCGGAAAGTTTGCCCCAAAGATTGAATTCTACACCAGCATTGAAGTTATTACTCTTCTCCCATGTGATATCCTTATTACCACGAAATGTATACTGAATGCCAATGGCTCCGTCATTACTAACCACCTTATATTGATCTTTATATGGCTGGTTGTTTACAATATTATCATTTCCTTGAGTACCAAAACTGGCTTTCAGCTTCAAGTCTTCTATCCAAGTGGCGGCAGCCATAAAATCTTCCTTGTTCACACGCCAAGAAGCACCTACTGACCAAAAGTCTCCCCAACGATTATCCGGATGAAAACGAGAAGAAGCGTCACGACGATAACTTGCAGAGAAATAGTATTTTTCATCATAGTTATATTTCACTTGACCAAAAAAACCTTCCAAAGCATATTCTGCAGCAGAAGAACTTGCATCAGACAATTTAGCGGCATTATCCAACTCCGGATTACTAGGCACTAAAAAGTTTTCTTTCCTTGCCCACACGTTTTCTACACGATCTTGTTTGGTTTCATGCCCTAACAACACTTCTACATTGTGCACACCTTTATAAGTATGTGCCCAATTTAATAACTGATTGGCATTCAATACATAATAACGCTCCATTTCTGTGGTGCCGCGCCCATTTACATTCAAGGCGTCACCACCGATAGGCGTTTGAAAACTTACTGTACGTGTATTAAAGTTATCAATACTTGCATTAATTGTTAGCTTGAAATCAGTCAGAAAAGTGAAATCTGCATAAGCTTTTGCATTGATAACATCTACTGTCCCTTTATATATATTATTCAGCTGTTGGTCGATAGGATGAACATTGGCTCCAATAGGACGTTTCCCCATTTCAGTACCATAATCATAGCGTACGTTTCCGCTTGCGTCATATACTTTGTTACCATCCTTATCGTACATATATACAGGATAGATAGGAGCAACTTGCTGCCCGAAAAAGAAAATGGATGAATAAGAACTACTGCCTACATTCGGAGAGTTTGTTTTTACATTACTATAAGCTAAGTTAAAACCAGCCTTGAACCAATCATTAACCTCTTGATCCACTTTTACGCGTGCGTTAATACGATCCATATTCGAATTCACAGTATAAGCATTATCATATAGGTAACCAATAGACGCATAATAGCTGGTTTTATCCGTACCACCGCTTAAAGAAATCGCATTCTCTTGGCGCATAGCTGGTCTAAAAGCTTCATCCAGCCAATTATCATGGTACTTCAGTTTGGCATTCGCATTCAGACGCCCTGTAATCGGATCTATTAATTCTGCATCTGCCACATTATAGCTATTATATCCCCCCAGCGTACTGACTAAGTCAGCTGATGCATATTGTCCAGCTGCCAAATAAGATTGTCCTGAAGCATAAGCATTGTTACGCATAGCTTCCCAGTAGAGTTCGTAATATTCCCCCTCATTCGTCAATACATCATAGCTGGGTACACCACGCATGTTTACACCTGTACGATTCTCAAACGTAACTTTTACCTTACCATTTTTACCTCGTTTAGTTGTTATCAGAACTACACCATTAGCCCCACGTGCACCATACAAAGAATTCGCTGCGGCATCTTTTAATACTGTCATAGATTCAATGTCACCCGGAGCTATCTGATTCAGATTTCCTTCATAAGGAACACCATCAACAACAATCAGCGCTTTGCGGTTTGCAGAAATAGAACCGATACCACGAACATAAATGTCAGCTGAAGAACCTGGCTGACCACTGCTTTGAGAGATTTGCACACCGGCCATTGCTCCTTCTAAAGACTTGGACACATTAGAAGTCTGCATTTTAGCTATTTTATCACCACTCACATTTGAAACAGAGCCTGTAAAGGACGATTTTTTCGCTGTTCCATAAGCTACCACAATGACTTCGTCAAGCATTTCAGAATCTGCTTTTAGAAGTACTCTTACATTGGACTTTATTGCAATCTCTTGAGTCTGCATACCAATATACGAAATTTGCAATGTTTTCGCAGAACTACCACTTAAATAACATACTGTACATCAACGATATATATACTTGACAGGAACTCTCTATTAGGAAAGGTATATTTATATATTACGCTGATAATTAGATGCATATATATCCACTCATTACATTCATACTTATATAACGATCTACCCAATATTGCACTGTAACAAGATATAATCAGCTGATTAACAAATGCATACCTATTAACTATTCTATTTCTGAGGCATTTATAATTAGTCTCAAGTTACTATATTGTCATTTTATGCAAGATAATTTACTTGCATCCACAATATATCTATACAAAAATGCGAAGAACATCCTATAAAAGTATTCTTCGCATTTTACGTATAGATTATTTATCAATAAAACAATCTTAAGATCAAAAAACTTACCTTTTTAAAAGTCTCAGATTTATCTTCATTACATATTCAATCATTAGTTGTACCTCAAAAAGTAGACACAGATATAATAAAAGATGCCGGAAGCGAATATTATTTTTATAAACAAAGAGCTAGTAGGCTTTGTAGACATCAAGAACTATATAGATCTTTATCAGTACATCACTATGCCCCCCTGTTATTGGATCCCCACTATTAGGGTTCATTCGAGACTTGTACTCCTATAGTGTACGCTCATGCTGGTGTACCCAAAAAGAAGGCACCTTCACAGGCACCTTCTTAAAAACACTTTAATTAAAACACTTTGGGTAAACATACCCAAATATACTTATAAAGTAGAAGACTCTACTTATTGAGTGGATCTAATATTTCCTCTTTATATAATTTGATTGTATTTTTAGAATTAGAATTATCTGTCATTGTTATTACAGTAGGATTTTCGTCACTATCGGCAGACAAAGTGAAAGTCTTTCCATTAAATGGATAAACCATATAGCTCCAATTATAATCATTCCATAAAGTGACACCAAAATTATTACCTCTGGAAGCAAATGTAAAATTCACTTGATTGTCGCCCGCAGTTTTGTTATTGAAAAGTAAGAATCCTACTGTACCACCACAACTCCAATAAAAAGCGGTAGTTGTTGCATCATATGGTGTAAATAATGCATAATCCAAAGGAACCCCTAATGCCGGCATTACCTGAGTTTTGATAGCATTCCACCTAGCAATTGCTTGAGGATCTCCTAATCCACTCATTGCAAAATACCAGTCGTTGTTGAGCAAAAGATAATTAAGTGGGAAAGTTGGAGTAAAGAGGGCATTTACACCATTTGTTGGAGAAAAGGTACCATACTTTTCATCAGGCTGATATTTCAATTCCTCAATTGACTTTCCATTCAAAACCACCGGCTCACGGAATTTAATATTTCCTTCAGTCGTTATAATGTATGGCGCTTCTACTGTAACATCATTATCACCTTCCGTATAAGTAATTGCAAGGTTTCTATATGAAACTGTAACATCCGCTTTAAAATCACCCTCTGTATATTTATAAGCTATGAATTGAGAAAACACTTCATCTGCATCCTGAACACCTTGCAAGAAATCTTTCCATGCAACTGTTTCAGCCAATGGAGTCATTATGATTTTGGTAAGATTCTTCTTTCCTTTTAGTATCACCTTATCTTTAGTGGCCTCCATAATAGTAAACTCAAAGTCTCCTTCCATACCTTTTCCATCACTGCCTATTCCTCCGGGATTATGCGGATCTGAGAAAAAGTGCATTATTTCATTGTGGGTGTCAAAACTCAATACCGGACCAGCACTTTGCTTTAATACGTACGTACTGGCAACCTTTGCTCCAGCATCATATATGTCACTTGCTACTTGTACTGTACCATCTTCTGCAAATGAAACTAATATATTATAACCTCCATAAGTTAGGTTTGCGGAAGGATAGTACTCCATCAACCAACCATTCTTGGCACTTGTCAATACCTCTTTATCAGCCTTTAGTGTCGCTTCAATACGATTGGCAGAAGAATCATTAAATAAATTTTCCTCTTCTGGTGTGCAGGATGAATAAAGAGCGACGGCAAGCGATATAAATAATAAATTAAATATTTTTTTCATATTACTTTCTAATTAAGTGTTGTTAAATCAAGAGTAGCTACTTCTGCAGAGCGACGGGTAACGACTTTACGCAACTCATCAATATCTATTTGCCAACTACCTTTTAAATATTCTCTTATAATTTCCAATTTATCAAGGATGGCCTGCTTACCAGATTCATCTTCACCAACAACTCCGGCTGCTAATAACTTTTGCCAAGCAGCTTCTGTGCGAGTTATGTAAACAGAAAGAATTTCTGCAAAATCTTCATTTGCTTCCTTGCTAGCATATCCTGATACAAAACCGGATTTAGGAGCATCAGGATCTTTCAAGTTAATCCAGTCCGTAGCTCTATAATTACCGGCAGAGATCAAATTGAAGTCTGTATCATAGTTTTTCTTCTGCTGCAAAATGTGGGTAAACTCATGGTGCATTGTTTGGAAAAACCAATAATTCAAGTCTGTTGTACTGCCACTCTTATCAGGGAATGGGCTATCGATATCAATATACGGATGCTCAATATCAATAACGTTCACATTATACAGTGTCACCTTTATTCCTCCTTCGGCAGTACCCATCACAATACTACCAGTGTTAGGATAGTACGCCGGAGAACCAAACAGCTGCATCACTCGTGGACAATACATTTTGACGAATTCATCACCGGCTACTTCCTTATAAACATCAATCCATACATATTTCATCATTTTGGCCAGAGCTATAGACTTATCATAGTCTGCAGGAACCAGATTAAACTCCATGTTCGATTCCTTATCATCATATCTATAATTAAAACTGATATTATAGGGCGTTACATAGTTCTTCATCAGCCAATTGTCGAATTCATTCATTTTCGGCTCTTCCGTATCAAAAATACTCTTTGAGTCAAGATCATCTTCACTGCAAGCCCCTAAGCACAAAGTGAATGTAATCAATAAAAATAGTTTTATATATTTCATAATCATTTCATTTTTAAAGGTTATTATCTTGGGTTAGCAGCCAAACCGGCATCAATAACATCCGAAGGCAACTGGATGGCACGACGCAGATCACCGACTTTCAATATATCTGTAGCCAATCCATAACGGTTGTGCGCTACTTCTATGCCATAGCGTTTAATGTCACACCAGCGTTGTCCATCATGCATTGTCTCAATACGGCGCATGTGCAATACACATTGAATAAAATTCTCTTGCTCACCTGATGCTACAGCAAATCCCTGAGGGTGAAGTTCTTTTTTGATAGTACGATCACTCCCCCCATCAGCCATAGATGGTATAGGGCAATATTTAATATCATTCCAGAATTTATTGATGCTTTCACGAGTCAATGTTTGCAGAGTATGAGTCATGCCATCATCATCAACATACGAAGAAAGGCAATTTGTAACTTGCCAACTATTTAAATCGGCAGCAGCTTCCTCATATTTCTCCAAAAATGTATAAGCCTCTGCACGACAAAGCAATGTTTCATTTGTTGTAAATGGAACAAATACAATATGCGCAAAACCTGTGCCGGATGTTTTGTCTGTATACTCCCAGAATTCATCCAACTTCGGGAAGCGTATAGTCTGATTCGAACCATAAAGTTTTCTACCCAGAATCAAGAAACTGCTGGAACCTGAAGAACCCCATGGACCTTTGGCCCAATAAGTCTCATAAGTGGTTATTTCCCGCCCATGATTGTAACGTGGCCCACTTCCGGAACCGATTCGCCCAGCAGCTGAATATGCCGGAATAATTAAAAGGTTGCAGTTTTCACTTGCCTGCACGTAGGCATTTGTCACGTCACCTGCTCCAAGTGGAATGTAATTGGTCATTTGACGCAATGCCCTATCCGGATTGCTTCCTAATACTTGCGTTGCGTATTCCACTACCTTCTGATAGTTTGACTTATCAGGTTTTACATAGAATAAGTTAAAGCGTGTTGCAAAAGCATAAGCAGCTTTTTTATTAAAATGATATTTAGGGACAGTGTAAACATCATCACTGATATATGGCAAAGCAGCTTCTATGTCCGCATTGATTTTTTCGTAAAGTTCTGCCATGGTTCCTCTTTCATATTTCACAATTACTTGAGTTTCCGGCTTTTCAGAATAGGGAATTCCCATATCCTTATCTGCCGTTTCCGGGTTATAAGGTAAACAGAAGACATTTGCTAATACAAAGTGGGCATAAGCACGGCACATCAAAGCTTCCGCCTTTTGAGGAGCCAGACTGGCGGGATCACCCAAATCATATATTGCCTGTATAGCTTGATTGGCAGCTGCTATGGCGCTATAATGAGTTTGCCACATGTAACGTGGATCATCATTACCATCACTCGTGATATCTGACCACAAATAGATTTCCTCTTGATCCTTATAATTGACTGAATACTGAGGCCCGTGATCCACTACATTGTCACTACTATATTCCATCATGAGGACAGGGGTCTTGTTTGGATAAGCAGATACAAGTATAGATGTTACTTTTGCTTCCGTGTCAATTTCAGCACGGTTATCCGGCATCGTATTGAGGAAATCATCGCAGGAACCCAGCAAGAATGCAGTTCCTATAAGCGCTATATATATATGTTTCATATTTTTATTCTCTTTTTAATGGTTAAATTCCTAATCTCAAGGTTAGCGTAAATTGGCGTGGTACGGGGACTGCCACACCTCCTGTATTGAAGAATTCAGGGTCTTGTCCGTTCAACGTCTTATCAGCATAAATCAAGAATAAGTTGGTTGCTTGAAGCTTAAGTGATAAGTTGTTGAATTTTAATGGTGCAATCCAGGATTTTGGAAAATCATATGATAATGAGATTTCTTTCATGCGAATGAAGTCACCTTTAGCCACACGTGCAGTAGAACGGTTGTAAGCATTATAAGCATAACTCAAATGATTATATTCTTGATTTAAACGACGGTCCGCAATAACAGGAATATTAGTCGTATTCTCATCGCCCGACTGCGTCCAACGGTTCTTGAATTCTTTGGGCATGGCTGCCAGGTCAGAATACCAGTTTTTGAAAACCGGATCCAGACGGATAACATTACCAAATGAGTAGGTCATGAATACATTCAGCTTAAAACCTTTATAACTAAAGGTATTTCCAAAACTACCAGTAATAGTCGGATCTGTAGGCCCTTCGTATACCAAATAGTCTTTTACGCGCGATTGGAAGTTAAGATCTGTCACAGTCAGTGTGCCACTTTCATTAATAAAAGTAGGAAGACCCTCTTCGTTCAACCCTTGGAAGTCAATAGAGAACAGAGAACGCACGGGATAACCTTTCATTGTAAAACCGGAACCAATCACCATATCCAGAATACGGGTGTTAGTTTCCAAATCCGTTACTTCATTTTTAGCTTGCGAGAAGATGAAGTCTGTATTCCATTTAAAATCCTTAGTTACAATATTGCGTGTAGACAATGTAAACTCTATGCCATGCGATTTCATACTTGCTACATTGGCATACTTCATCACTTGTCCACCAATACCCATTGTGTTAATAGCACCAATCAAGTCATAATTATCACGTTTATACCAATCAGCTGCTAAATTGATGCGATTGTCCAGAAAACCAATCTCAGCACCGATATTGAGTTCGTGTTTCTTTTCATAAGTAAGTTCACTATTCTCAAGGTCGTCAATCTGTAAACCCGATTCTTTCACTGAAGTAAATGGGCGCCAAGGATTAAAACTACTAATCACTACCCGAGAGTTGGTTACGTTTGCCGGACCACGGTCTGCGGTCAGTGAATAAGATGCCTTTAAAGTCAGGTTTGATAATGTCGGTCGCAAATCTTCAAAGAATGCTTCTTCATGTACATTCCAGGCACCAGACACATTCCAAGTGGGCAACCAACGAGAAGAACGACTCTTACCTAACTTATTGGAACCCTCATAGCGGATAGTACCATTAACGGTGTATCGTCCTCTATATGAATAAGTACCTGTTGCGAAGAATGCCACCTCACGTGAACGGCTTTCTTCTACAGTATAATAATTTGTGTTCTCTTCATTGCCTTGCTTAAAGTACTGATAGTCATAAGAAGGAAGCATGCCCATCTCATACTGCATACCTACACCATTAAACCATGTTTTCGTGCGATCCATAGAATTCACTTCCATACCGCCGAAAAGGTTGATAATATGATCTTCTGCAAATACATCGTTATAATTCAATGTTCCACGGAAATCCCAACTATTCATTCCATATTTTGTTTCACGATAAAATCCGCCTACCGGTAATACACTGACGGGTAGAGAGTTCACTTTGTCCGGATCGGTATACAACCAGGGATTAGCATCACGCATGGTAGCATCATCCATTGCACGAAAAGCCCAAGCCTGGTTAGAATAATCTTTAACATAGTGTGATTGTGTCGTTGTAGAATATTTATAAGCGCCCAGAGCAGAAGCTTCTAAATTTTTGAGTATTTTCCATTTTAATTCTCCTTGAAACTTCATATCAACTACATTTAAGTCCATGTAGTTGTTTTTAAGTTCATGCAGAATGTTGAACGGAGCATAATTGCGGACGTAGGTTTCATTAGCGTCCAATGTGCGTGAGGTATTTAATGCATATGAGTATGGATTAATATCAAAATCGCGTGATACTTCTCCGGTTACATAATTAGGTGTTGAACCTAAAGTGCCGGGAGCTTTTTGTTTACGATACGAAGCATTTCCTATCAGGTTCAATGATAAATTGCTGTAGATATTATACAAGGCATTTACATTGGCCGTATAGCGTTGAACCGAGCTTTGTTTGGTCCATCCCGGATCGTTCATGACACTAAGTGATGTGTAATAAGAGGCTTTTTCCGTACCACTTGACATGCTGATTGCATGGTTTTGTGAAACAGAGCTATTGAACAGATAATCAAACCAGTCTGTATTTCGGTACTCGGCTTGTTGCAAATAGGCATTGATTGCCTTGGTTGTATTGGGCAAACCAAATCCACCATTTGAAGTATAGTCATTGATCAGATGATACATTTTGCCATAGACGCCACTGTCAGATGCACGATAAACATTCGAAAAGTTTAAGTAACCGGCGTTTGCCATCTCCTTGAATACCCCCATCTGCTCTTGTGAATTCATTATATTAAAATTGGTATAACTGGGCTTCATTCGCATCGTAAATTCGCCGGTATAACTAATTTTGTTGGAACCGGCCTTACCTTTCTTTGTTGTCACAACGATTACACCAGCCATTGCACGTGCACCATAAATAGAAGTGGCCGATCCATCTTTCAAAATCTGGAAACTTTCAATATCATCCGCATTCAATCCTGAAATGGCTGAGCTAATCAGCGTAACTGCGTCACCGGATGACAAATCATCAGCACTAACCTCGGTAACATCCTCCATAATAACCCCATCTACTACCCACAGCGGCTTAGAACTACCATAAATAGAAGTAGCTCCACGTACGCGGATCTTAGGAGCTGTACCAAATGTACCGGAGACATTCTGAACGGATACACCAGCAGCACGACCTTCCAGTGCACGGCTTATTTCAGGCAGGCCGTCTAATTTTACGTCATCGGCAGATAATTTTGATGTAGCACCAGTAAAGAGACGTTTGTCCATACGCTGCATACCAGTAACCACAACTTCCTGAAGCATTTCGCTGTCGATTTTCATCGTAACTTTTAAGCGTGGCTTGATACTTACTTCTTCTGTTTTCATACCAATGTAAGAAATTTGCAATGTCTTCGCAGAACTATGCGCATGATATGTATTTGATAAACAGCGGTTTGTATGTATGATTAGAACTTCAATTTTAGTATCAACAATTTATAATATATTGATATATAAG